>JBJEAV010000250.1:15888-27686 GCA_051869395.1 Prevotella sp. | reverse complement strand
CCAGGAAATTAGCCCCGACGAAACCGTCGGTTCCCATTCCGCCCGCAGCCCTCGTGCCCGCAGCCCCCGTGCTCGCAGCCCCCGTGCTCGCAGCCCTCGTGCCCGCAGCCCCCGTGCTCGCAGTGTCAGCTGCGAGTCTTTCTACAGCAATCCTGCCAGCCCCTCTCTCCACCACGAAGTTCCTCACACCGCGGCGATAAAGCTCGGAAATATATTTATGTCCGTCATTGCGTCCTGAGCGCAATGCAAAAAACAGAGTCTCCTCAGGAAAACAAAGCGACCTGCTATCAGTCAACAGCCAGCTAATAGTAGCCTCCGCTTCCCCTATCCGCCGCGCCCCAATAAGCGTAGCAATCTTCTCAATAGTATATTTCATCCCAAAACCCTACAAAAACCTACAAAAACCTACAAAAACCTACAATCCCCTACAAAACCTACTTATCATAAGCATGCACCGGATAATCAATAGTATAATGCAGCCCTCGACATTCCTTCCTCTCAATAGCCCAACGTGTTATCAAATATCCCACATTGATCATATTGCGAAGCTCACAAATATCCCGGCTTGCCTTAACTCTCTTGAATAGATTCTCAGTTTCCTCATACAGCATGTCAAGCCTGTCCCAAGCGCGCTTCAATCGCAAGTCGCTCCTGACAATACCGACGTAGTTGGACATTATCTCGCCAACCTCCTTCACGCTCTGTGTAATAAGCACCTTCTCCTCGTTGGTCAGCGTACCCTCGTCATTCCACTCGGGCACTTTATCATTGAAATCATACAAATCCACATGCTCCAACGAGTGCTTTGCGGCGGCATCCGCATAAACAACTGCCTCAATAAGAGAATTACTTGCCAGACGGTTGCCGCCATGCAAACCGGTACAAGAGCACTCGCCCAAGGCATAAAGCCTGTCGATGCTCGACAGTCCGTTCAAATCCACCTTGATACCGCCGCACATGTAATGTGCAGCTGGACGAACAGGAATATAGTCGGTGGTGATGTCAATTCCCATCGACTTGCATTTCATGTATATATTCGGGAAATGCTTTCGTGTCTCCTCAGGGTCTTTATGTGTGACGTCAAGGCACACATGGTCAAGACCATGTATCTTCATCTCCTTGTCAATGGCCCTTGCAACAATATCACGCGGGGCAAGCGACAGACGCTCGTCATATTTCTCCATGAATGTCTCACCATTAGGCAACTTCAATATACCGCCATAACCGCGCATGGCCTCGGTAATGAGGAAAGCGGGATGTGTCTCGCCGGGATGATACAGTGCCGTGGGATGGAACTGCACAAACTCCATGTCCGCCACTGTTCCCTTGGCACGATACACCATTGCCTCACCGTCGCCAGTGGCGATTACGGGATTAGTCGTTGACTGATATACCGCACCGCAACCGCCAGTACACATCACTGTCACCTTGCTCAGATAAGTATCCACCTTCTGGGTGTCTGGATTCAAAACGTATGCTCCATAGCAGTTGATATACGGTGTGCGGCGTGTCACTCTTGCACCGAGATGGTGCTGGGTGATAATCTCCACGGCAAAGTGGTTCTCCTTAATTGTAATATCGGGACAACTGCGCACTGCCTCCATCAATCCACGCTGTATCTCGGCTCCCGTGTCGTCCTTGTGATGAAGTATGCGGAACTCCGAGTGTCCGCCCTCACGGTGAAGGTCAAACTCTCCGTTCTCCTTCCTGTCGAAGTTCACACCCCACTCCACCAGTTCACGAATCTGCTCCGGCGCATTCCTCACCACCTGCTCCACGGCCTTGCGGTCTGAGATATAGTCGCCGGCAATCATCGTGTCCTCGATGTGCTTGTCGAAATTGTCCAGCTCCAGGTTTGTCACCGAAGCCACTCCACCTTGTGCGAATGACGTGTTGGCTTCGTCGAGGGAAGTCTTGCATATCATGCACACCTTACCTTTGTGCGCTCTTGCTACCTTAAGGGCGTAACTCATACCGGCAACTCCTGCACCGATAATCAGAAAGTCATACTTAAAAACCATATATCCTTAGCTTTTTATGAAAGCAATTCTCATTTTGGCTGCAAATTTAAGTATTTTTATTCATATAAAGAAAAAGAGTCACGTTATTTTTTGTTTATTACTCGATTTTTGAGTAATTTTGCACCCTATGAAGAGTATTTTCGCATTTATATTGGCATTTATAGCCTCATTCATATCCCCAATGCCCGCAGCCTCAGCCGCGGACAGCACAAATATATCCCTACCCGATTCCCTCCACTCATCATCAGCCCCCGTGCCCGTCGCGTCAGCGGCGGGTAGAATAGACTCCCTCCTCGCCTCATCACCCCTCCTACACACCTCCAACATCGGTCTGATGGTATATGACCTTACAGACAGCAAAACCATCATCCGCTACGGCGAAAAGAAAACCCTCCGCCCGGCATCCACCATGAAGCTGATAACAGCCATAGCTGCCATCGACCGCCTCGGCGGCTCATATCTCTTCCGGACATCCCTAAAATATACAGGAGAAATCAAGGACAACGTCCTCAATGGCGATGTTTATTGCATAGGAGGCTTCGACCCGCGTTTCAACTCTGATGACATGACTGCCTTTGTAGAGGGCTTCCGCGCGCTTGGCATAGACACCATAAGAGGAAGCCTTGTGGCGGACAAGATGATGAAAAACGAGGACCGCCTCGGCTGGGGATGGTGTTGGGATGACGACAACCCCGTTCTTTCACCTTTGCTCATTTCGCGCAAGGACGAATTTATGCAACGCTTCGTTGCAGAATTAGTGGATGCAGGTGTTATCCTTATAGGAAATATCCTTGAGGGAGACACTCCCACTGACGCATACGAGATTCTCGACCGCACCCATTCCATAGACCAAATACTGATGAAGATGATGAAAGACAGCGATAACCTATACGCCGAAGCCCTTTTCTATCAGTTGGCGGCATCATCAGGCAATCGTCCCGCCTCTGCCCAAGACGCACGCAACATCATAAAACGCTTGGTAAGGAAAATCGGTCTCAATCCCGCCGACTACATCTTTGCCGATGGCAGCGGATTATCATTATATAATTATGTGACCGCCGAATTGGAAGTGGAGATGCTGAAATATGCCTACCGCAACAGCAATATCTATCTCCACCTCTACCCCTCACTGCCCATTGCCGGCACCGACGGCACCCTAAAGCGCCGTATGAAATCATCATCAACAGCTGACAACGTAAGAGCCAAAACCGGCACCCTAACCGGAGTGCAATCCCTCGCCGGCTACTGCACCGCCCCCAACAACCACACCCTCTGCTTCGCCATCATCAACAACGGCATCCTAAAAGACAGCCAAGCCCGCGCCCTACAAGACCAAATCTGCGAAGCCCTCTGCCTCCCCTAACAAAAACCCTACAAAACCCTACAAAACCCTACCAAAACCCTACAAACCCCTACCAAAAAAAAGAAAAAAAATGAAAACAACAAAAAAGAGAAAACTCCTAACAGCCATCGTGCTTGCAGCGTCAGTTGCAAGCCCAGTATCAACCAAAGCTCAAGTCATTATCAACGAGCTTATGCAATCAAACATCGACTGCGTAATGGATGACATCAACGAGTTCCCCGACTCATGGGTAGAACTCTACAACAGCGGAACAACATCAGTGAACCTCAACCAGTATGCAATCTCCGACAAGGACAATCCAGACAAGGCATGGAAACTGCCCGGCATAACACTGAAGCCAGGCAAACACATCCTCGTCTATTGTGACAAAGAGGAAAAAGACCTTCACACCCATTTCCGACTTGAATCCGGAAAGGGCTGCAATGTCTATCTCTTCAACAATGGAAACATCATCGACAAGGTGGAAGGACTGAAAAAACAACCCGCACCCAACATCGCCTACGGACGCAAAACCGACGGAAGCGACACATGGGGATATATGGCTACTCCCACTCCTGCAGCCACCAACTGCGGCGAGACCTGCAAGGACATCCTCGGCTCTCCAGTTTTCAGCGAAAAAGGCAGAGTAATGAAGAACGGACAAGCCTTCAAACTCAAACTTTCCCTCCCCGAAGGCTCTGAAGGAGCGGAAATCAGATACACCACCAACGGCTCCGAACCTACAAGAACCAGCTATCTCTACTCCACGCCCATCAATATCAACAAGACTACCGTGGTCAAGGCAAAACTGTTCCAGGACGGCAAGCTCTCACCACGCTCCTCCACCCAGTCGTATATTTTCTTCCCACGAGACATTACCCTGCCCGTGATTTCCATATCCACCGATGACAAATATTTCTATGACAATAAGATAGGAATATATGTTGACGGCACATACCAAAGCGGAAAGAAAAACTATGAGTTTGACTGGCAACGCCCCACCAACATCGAGTTCTTCTTTGAGCCCGAAAAGGAAAGCCAGATAAACCAGCTTTGCGAGACCCGCATCATGGGTGGAGCGACAAGAGGCAACAAGATGAAATCGCTTGCCGTGTATGCCAACAAGCGCTTTGGCGAAAAGCGTCTCGACTATGAGTTCTTCCCCGACCAGCGTCCGGGAGTCACCGACTTCAAGTCTATCGCACTGCGCAATGCCGGCAACGACTTCGACTATCTCTACCTGCGCGATGCAATTATACAAAGCAATACCGCCAAGCACGTGGATATCGACTATCAGGCATGGCGACCAGCCATCGTATATATCAACGGACAATACACCGGTATGCTCAATATACGCGAACGCAGCAACGAAGACAACATATACACCAACTACGACGGACTTGAAGACCTCGACATGTTCGAGAACTGGGGTGAGCTGAAGGAAGGCTCATGGGACAACTACAATGCCTTCAAGGCCTTCTACACAGAACACGGACATACCCTCGCCGAATATAATCAATGGATGGACACCATGGAGTTTCTCAACCTCATGCTTGTCAACCTGTTCTATAACAACCGCGACTTCCCCGGCAACAACATCGTGATGTGGAGACCTACCGAAGAAGGAGGAAGATGGCGATGGATTATGAAGGACACTGACTTCGGTCTTGGCCTTTATGGTGTAAGTGCATCGTTCAATACTATCAAGTGGATATACGACCCAAATTATGACCCGGGCACAAGTTGGGCAAACCAATATGACCACACGCGTCTCTTCCGCCGACTGATGGAAGACATCGACTTCAAGCGCGAGTTTATCGACCGTGCCGCCATCTATATGGGCGACTGGCTCAACTCGCGTGGAACATTTGCCGTGTGGAATCCTATGTATGATATGATAAAGTATGAATATCCCTATCACCGCAAGTTAGTCAACCAATGGTGGCCCAACTATACGGAAGAGATGAACAACGCCCGCAACTGGATTGCCAACCGACCGACATACTTTTATAAGTACATTGCCGAATACTACAAACTCGGCACTCCCCTCCCCTTGACCGTCAACAAGGCTATGGACGAAATCCAGCGCGCAGAGATAGAGATTGAGATGAATGGCGTTAAACTGAGCGAAGCATTATTTGACGGCAAATTCTTCAAGGACCGCCGAATGACGATAACTGGCTCTTCGCTTAAGGAAGGATATACAATCACCGGATGGAAGATAACCACTACAGACAACAGCAATAAACAGACGACAGAGGTTATTGAAGGTGCAGAATATTCGTTCCTTATGCCCTCATGCAGAAGCATTGCCATTGAGGCAATCATCGGTGAGGACACTGGCATCAACGGCGTTAAAATGGACAGCAAGACTGCCGAGCATTACAACCTTAAAGGCGTTAGAACCAAAGGAACAAACACCCCTGAGATAATAATCTCACGACAGGGAAAGAAGAGCAGAAAGAACTTCGCTCATTAAGATAAAACAAAGGCTATCTTCGTCGTATGAAGATAGCCTTTGTTATATGATATTGATAGCTAACATAAGAACTTTTGATAGCTAACAAAAGACCTTACAAGAGCTAACCAAGGAGTTTTCGCTTACTTAACTACAACCTTCTTATTGTTCCAGATATAAATACCCGAAGAAAGACCCTCTGTAGTGGTAGCATTCTTGCGGACAGTCATACCACTCAGTGTCCTAATATCAGAAGAAGTATTGGCATCTGCCTCAACACCACTGATTCCTGCCAATGGATAATCTGCATAATCCAACAATGGCAGTTCGTCGGGTGAACCTGCTGGTACCTTCAGATAGGCTGAGTTAGCGGGTAACGGATTATGTCCCTCTTCAGGTTGAAAGCTCCAGTATTTTGGTGTCCAAATACCCATCTCCATTTTAACAAAACCAGGAGTTCCATCCTTGCAAACTCCTAATATTCTCATCGTATTAGGATCGTACTCTACAAAGTTACAATGGAATGCTATACCTGTATCGATACAAAAGAAAACACCTTCAAGTTGGTTTGAACTTGGAAGTTTAGCATTATTCTTTGCTATGTCAAGCCTATTTCCTGATGGTGAGTCGGATGGGCAAAGGAATATAACGGGAGTATTAGCAGGTACTGCACCGTTAATCTCTCTGATAACAGCCTTGCCTTCCCATATAGTTTCAACATAATAAACTTTCATACCCTCAGCAGAAGCTGCAGGAGTAAAACCGAAGTCAGAATACATTGTGGCATAATTCTTACCGTTTGCATTGACAGTAGGCTTAACGCCAAAGTAATAATCGGTATTTGAATCTACAGGATAAATATTCCAAGACCAATTTGAAGATTTTCCTTGACTTGTAGGTTGGCCTACAAGATAATCTTCATCTTTGTCAAGTACGTCGCCAAGTCTTGCTGTCTGACCAGAAGCAGTGGCAAATAATTGATAAGTAGAGCCTACTGGCATAATTCCAAGATAATGCTCGATGATTGAATAAGTACTTGTACCTTGTCCACTCAGATTATATGTTCCGCATGATTGACCACCAAGTGATGTAGTACCTTTCCTTTCAACATAAACAACCGAGCCGGGATCTGAACAAACAATATCCCAATCAAATGTCTTTATTGCCTCAAGGTCTGCTTTTGTGGTGGCAATCTCAATTTTTCCCTTATTATCAATGATACTGGCAAACTTGTTTGTAGAGATATTACGAGCTCTATAATAACCATCACCGCCAAGTTGGGCATATACAGAAGAACAGGCCAAAACTGACAATACGGAAGAAAGTATAATATTTTTCATGTTTATTATTACGTAAAAGCCGGTCTTACACTATGCAGTTAAACATAGAAATAAGACCGACTTATATTTTCATTTAAGTTTAATACAATCTATTAATCAAAAGCAATACAAATGGTCACACGGTTCATGTCGTTCTCCTCGAATGGCTGAACACGAGAGCCCTTAGAAGACTTGATGATGCGGTCACGTGAGATACCACGGTTGATAAGTTCCTTCTCAACAACGTCGGCACGACGTGCAGCAATGCGGTCGTTGAACTTGGTAGTACCTGTACCACGGTCAGCATAACCAGTTACATTAACGATTGACTTAGGATACTTCTTCATGAAGTCAACAACTTCCTGAATCTTGGTGTAACCTTCCTCGTTGATTCTGTTCTGAGAGATGGTGAAGAAAATCTCACGACGGATGTATGGCTTCTCTACCTTCTCTTCTGCCTTGGCAGGTACCTCTACAATCTTCTCAACTACGCGCTCTACAATCTTCTCTACTGGAGCAGCAGGAGTGATTGTGCGTGTTGTATAAGTATTGCCAAAGTTGTAACGCAGACCTACGAGAGCATTGAAATACCAGTCGCAGTTACCAGCCTTCTTTGAGTTGTACTTATCACTGAGGACATTGGCATTTGCCTCAATACCAAGGGCAACAGCGTCACTGATGCGGAAATCAACATTAGCACCTACACGACCAACAAAGCGAACCTTTGTACCGTCCCAAAGATACTGAAGATTCTCTGAACCCAAGTTCTGCTCCTTGATATTAGGAGCCAATGAGTTGGCGTCATCATTACTGAATGCAATGTTTGCACCAATACCGGCAAGGATGCCTACGTTAACGGTACGCTTGGGATTGTAACCGCACAGAGCATTTGACAGATTGATTGTTCCGTCAAGCATAGGTGCGAAATACTTGAAGCTATAGTTCTCTGAACCTACCTTATAGCCGCTTTCCCAGCTATACACGTTGATTCCGCCCTTGCTCTGCCAAGCATTAACAGAAAAACGTGCACCGAAAACTGAGCTAAACTGACGACCTACGCCGAGCTGGATATTCGGAGAAATCAAATCTCCGAAGCTCACCTCACCGAGGGAGTACTGAGCACCAACCTGACCCTGTACGTACCAATGGGGATTGAATACGTATTCGGTCTTGGGTGCGTCCTGTGCACTGGCAACAAGACAACTCATTGCCATTACACCGGACATTAGAATATTCTTAATTTTCATAATCTATTCTGTTTAAATTTCCAAAATGAATTATTTAACCTCGACATAGTATGTCTTCTCGCGCTGCTCGCCATAGTAGTCGATTGCATCAAACTTGATGGTATATTTACCAGGCTTAGCAGTAAATCTGATAATGTTTGTAGCACCATCAATAACACCATTCACATTGAGTGATGCACCATTGCCCTCAACTTCTACATACTTCTTGTATGCGGGAGCGATAAGCTCTGCGCTGTATGAAGTTGCAACGAGAAGGATAGATGCCTCTGACTTACCATTGAGGTTGAAGCGTGTAGGAGCAATAGGAGACTCACTGATACGGCCAGCACCATTACCATCGCTATACATCAACAGTGGCTGAAGAACTGCGTTGGGGTTATCAAGGAGCTTGTTGGTCTTTGAAATGACATTGTTAAGACGAGCAATCACGCCCTTGTTAACCTTGTCGATACCACCCTGAACCTTGTCAAGGAGATTATTGGCATTGTCCATCATACCACCAACCTGGTCGTTAATCTGGTCAACAATCTTCTGCAACTCTTTAATTGTAACAACAGCATAATATGTCTTTTCTACTACATTATAACCAACGCTTATAGAAGAGATGTCAATAGAACCAATTGTTACAGATGGGTCTGAATCCCAAATAACATTACCATCGGCATCTACATGAGCCTTGCCTGCACTAACAGCAGCATCAGGAGCTGGAATATCACCATTAATTGTGAATGAATCAGGATCTGGCAACGAAATAGTAATCTCTGTATCCATAGAAGAATCTACGTCAATTGGATTCCAGATGAAATCATTCTTGATGTCATCAATAGAAATACCGAGGAAGTCCTCGAGCTGAGGAATAGTCTTCAAAGATACGCTCTGACCCTCCAAAGCTGCATAGCTAAGAGGCTTGATTGTCATTGCGGCAATGTTGTAGTCAGAAACAGCAGAAGCATGTCCATCGCCTGCGGGCATCTTAATAGCGTAAAGCTGGTCGATTGAATTAGCAACAGTGCTGTAAATAGTCTTAGCAATACTTGTAATATCAAGAGCCTCCTCACCGCGGAGCTTGCCAAGGACATTGCTTGCTACAGCAGCCAAGTCGTCCTTATTGATATTAATCTTGGCAGCCTCTGGATTAACAAGTGCGGGACAAGCAACATAACCACCAAGGCCATTAGATGCCTTTGTGCTTGTTACAGTAACAGGAGTGTCGTCGGCTGTAAGTACCAAAGTACCAAAACCTGGAGCAGGATTACCGTCACGGCCTACCAATGTACCAAGGTTATAACCTGATGCATCTACTTCTGCAGGATTAACTGTGAGATAAAGCTTGCCGGCATTAGAAGAAGCAAGAAGTCCACTAATTCTTTCACCATGGAAATTAGTCCTACTAACTTCATTACCTACAAAACCAGCGAGTACATAAGACTTCAGGCCAAACGGTGAGTTCAATGTGCCATAGATAGGATTAGAAACCATATCCAAGTTGATTGAAGGAGAGTAAACGGTGCTACCGCCACCACCTGCACTGTTCACAGCTTTCCAAAGTTTCTCAATCTCAGAGTTCAACTGACCATACTTACCAGCCAAATCCTCGCACTGCTTAGCCAGTTTCTGAACATCATCGCTCATAGTTACAAGCTCGTCGAGCATAGCGAACATCTCAGTGATGTCATCAATGCTGATACCGGCAGAGGTGAGAAGGTCTGTAAGAGCCTTGAGAACCTGCTGTCTGAGCATGCCCTGTCCCTCGCCCTCGAGATAATCCTTGCAATAGTCGGCGAAGTCAGCCTTCATCAGGACATTCTGAGCGTTAGGACCGAGAATGGTCTCAAGGTTATCAAATCTCTCCTTCAGCTTCTTCAGGTCGTCAGAGGTAAGAAGTCCCTCCAAGTCTTCCTTTGTAAGGAAGCCCTCAATATCTTTTTCTGTCAGATAACCCATCTTCAGCAATTCATCCTTTGTCAGGAAATCGCTGATTTGGTCAACTGTCACGAGGTTCTTCTGCAGCAAAGCTGTGAGGTCGTCCTTGATAGACAGAATCCAAGCCTGTGTCTTAAGCAATTCAGTGAGATCACAGTTGCACTCTTTGATTCCTGAAATAAGGATCTTGAGGTCAACGACAGCCTGATCAATCTTCTGGTCAAGATCAGCAATCTTCTGGTCAACCTCTGTCTTGTCGGCCTTGCCGGCAAGCTTAGAGTCAATCTCACTCTTAAGAGCCTCAAGAGCAGCAATCTGCTTCTGAAGTTCTTCCTGAAGCCCTCTGATGGAAGCGTTAGACACAGCAGCCTGCTCGCCATCATAGTCCTTACAAGAAACGAATGTACTTGCGCCACCCACAAGAAGGGCGGACATAAGCAAAATACTAGTTAATTTTCTTTTCATCTCTTTTAAAATTAAAATTAGACTTATTAATATTAAATTGTTTTTTTATATTCTTTTAAACGAATTATTATACGTATACTACTACACCATTAATGATTTTGGGGGCAAAGGTAACAATATTTTTTGAAACTAACTAATTTTTTTCCAACTTTTTTCAAAAAAACTTTCATTTTGTCCTATTTGTTACTGAAAATGTTCGTTATCGCCCACAATCAATACCTTATTATAATATATTTAGAAATTGACTCCGATATTGAGGTAGAAGCAGGAGTTACGGGTTTTCTCAAAATCATCATGGCCGATATTGGCAAGACCGAACTCGTAGGACATCTCTGCATACAACATCTCGTATTCCACTCCACAACCAAAACGGAGACCGCCATCGAAACGTTGGAAATACATGTCAGAGAAAGCGGATTCTAAATATCTCTCGTCAAGGTTCTTATTGTTATGATGCTTTATCTTTCCACCGACACCACAAGCCAAATAGCCTCCGACATACGGTTGGATGGAGAACTCGCCATCTATGTCAATACAATACTTCACGAGTATGGGCACCTCAAGATAGTTGAGGTTGTAGTCGATTTTCTGCGAAGGGATATTGTTGTTGCGTCCACCCTTTTCAGTATAAAACAATCCTGTCTCAAGATATACAGGAGCAGAGGGAGACAGCTGGTATCCTAACACGGCACCAAGATTAAGTCCTGTGCGCGAACTGGGTGCATCGTACAACTCCATCTCCGAATTGTTGACCGTGGCAAAACCCAATCCCAGTCGAAGACCGTAATACAACTCATTTCCTCTGTAGGTGTTCTTTCCATAGCCGCCATTATATACAGGTCTTTCAGGACGTCCGCTATGATAATTCTGCGCCTCGATAGGCATTGCCACAAACAATAGTAATATGGCAATCAATGATTTTACAATTATTTTTCTAACCATTTCTCATTATTTATTAATTAATAAGGGCTGCAAATATACAATATTTTTTTCACCCGACAACTCATTTTGCGTTTTTTAACC
>JBJEAV010000250.1:13012-15788 GCA_051869395.1 Prevotella sp. | reverse complement strand
TCATCACGGAATTTCTTGCCGAGATGGTCGGCAAAGCACGAACCCACGGTAAGAATCCTGTCTCCCGGTTCTATGCGGAAACCGGGAGATGGAATAATATCCACTATAGTTCTGAAGTCCATTAGCTGCGGGTGATTTGAAGTCCTTTCTTACTCAGTGTCATATCCACAAAACGGGCATTGGGAGTAGTGACATTCGTTGATATTGTCTGCTTGATGCGTGCGGCAGCCTCCGGGTCTTTCGCAACCATATACAGATAGCCGCCACCTCCTGCTCCGGGCAGTTTATACCCAAGACAAAGGTCATCCACCATATCCGTGATACGGCGAACGGCATCGGGATTGGTACCGCTATCGAGCATTTGGTTTTGTTGCCATGTCGTGCCGATGAGCTGTCCCATCCTGTTGAAGTCCTGCCTTTGGATGGCATCATACATATCGAGCGTATGTGCCTTCATCTCGCGCAATAATCCGAGTTGTTCATTGCTGTTGAGGAACATACGGCGCACTATCTCCGCAAGGATGGTTTTGGCAGTGCGGGTGATACCGGTGTAGTATAACAGGTGACATGATGCATATTCGGGTTGTGTATATAGGTCATCGGGCATCCATCTCACAAGTGGCTGCTGGTTGAAGCCCTTCTGCGACTGAAGAATCTTTATGCCACCAAGCACTCCGCCAAACTGGTCTTGCCATCCTCCTCCTGTTGTAAGGAGCTGTTCGAGCACGAGCGTGCGCTTGCATATCTCATTCTTGTCCCATGCCAACGAGCAGAAATCACTGATGGCACCAAGCACGGTGGCAGCGAGAATACTGCTTGTGCCCAATCCGCTGCCCGCTGGTATGGCGGACAGAAGACTAAGTTCGATTCCACAACCGAAGTCTTCCAATTGGGCTTCAAGGGTGGGATATGGATCGGCGGCAAAATCAGGAAGGAATCCGGCAAGTGCCAAGGCAGCCTTTGGAATGGAGAACGGACTTCCCACCTTATTATAATATGCAAGCTGTTCGAATGTATCAACCACTTCCACTGCCCCGAGGTCGATGCTTCTCAATACGATATGTCTCTCGCGGCAAGGACGCACGTATGCCTGGAGGGGAGGTTGCCCATTAAGTTCTATTGCCAGATTAATGACGTTTCCTCCCTCCATCAGGCAGAAAGGCGGTGTGTCTGTCCATCCTCCTGCAATATCTATTCTCACAGGACTTCGCGCCCATACAATCTGGTCGCTATAGACAGACATCCGGGGGTGTTGCTTTTCTGTAAGTACAGTGTCAGTAAGACCCTTTTGTAACATCGTGAACGCTTCGCCGCTATTGCCTCTGAACATTGCGTCCTTGATGCGAGTGAGCAGTGGTGCATCATCAGGGAGAGACGGCGGCATTGGAATATCCATCTCATCAAAATGACGGGCGGCATCCTCCAGGTCGAGCTGATAGAAAACACTGTGTCGCCAATTTGCGGCAAGGGCCGCCCAGTTCTCCCTCTGAAAAGAGCGACGCTGCCCGAAAAGCCTGACGAGGTTAGCCTCCGTGGAAATCCCCTCCGCGGAAATCCACCTTTCAGCCCCCGTTTCCGGCACGTCAGCATCAGATGGCAGCGATGAATAAACGGGAAAAAGCGAAGCCTGCTGTGCAGCACCCGCAAAGCGGTCGTCTATATTATATCGCCTGACAGCATAAGAAGAATCCCCTATAGGAACCACGTCTATGCAATCACCTGGGGCAAGCTTAATATGCCAGTCATTCTCAGGAACACCGGTAATTATATTATCATGGGTAATCTCCCAATGCGGACCTACGTATGAGTTTTCTATCCAGATATTAGTATTGTCGGAAGTGATCGGGATGCGCGTTATGGCATTTTGAACAAAGATGGACGGATGCGGTTTTCTGCCATTGTGCATAATCTCGCGCTGGTCGTTGACGATGTTCTGGATGGAGACAGTGGATGAAATCATCTCACGGCTCGTACCGAAATGATAGAAATCTCCTCCCGGCAACGGCAGGATGGCGACCGAGAGTTCGCGCAACTCAGGATCGTCGATAACCGGGTCGGTACCCAAGGTACATCCAAACTCCGAATAAAGGTCATACTCAATAATTTCACCGTCCTTCTTGGAATGGCTAACCAAAGCCTTAACCGCCTTGTCAGACAAGAGCCACACACCTATATCGGTAAGATAGAAATGTGAACCAAGTAATTCCTGCAGTTTTTCCACAGACGGTTTCTGAAGCATCTGCTTGAGAACAGATGGAGTCCTGCGGTCGGAAACAAAAACACCATGATCCTTGGCTATCGAGGAATCAAGCCATAAGCCATAGCATATAACATCCGCCTCGGGAACAGGCGGCAACTGCTCTGCTGCACGGATATACACATCACCACTCACTATCATTGTATGAACATTGGAAGGGGCAAGAGCCATCAGTCGCTCATATAATGGAAGTTGTAATGTAAGCAACGACTGCGACAGGCGTTGTCCCCTCTCCCACCGAAACACAGGAATGGGAGTGAGAATCTTTCCCGACGGGGCATACGACGGCAATCGGCGGCTCTGTCCTCCGGCATGAAGTAGGATACGCCTCTCGGAGGCAAGCCAGGAGGAGAAAGAAGTTGTATCCTTCCCCCTTTCATGTTCATAGCACTGTTCGAGCAGATAGGTAGTGCCACCTCCGCTGCCAAGTTTATGACCCACAGGGTCATTGGTACAGAAATATTCCTCAGGGCTTAGTCCTGTTATCTGATGAAAAGAGCCCACAAGATTAGGGGGCAA
>JBJEAV010000250.1:0-12912 GCA_051869395.1 Prevotella sp. | reverse complement strand
CCTCAGGGCTTAGTCCTGTTATCTGATGAAAAGAGCCCACAAGATTAGGGGGCAATGAGAGTAGTTTTTTCATATTTTGTTCTTTATAAGCAACTTTTTTCGGCAAAGTTAATGGAAATAATTGATAATTCTTGCATTTATTTGATAAATCTTGCATTTTCTCCGAAAAAATTTGTACTTTTGCGCTCGATTGATAATAAAAAGCCTAAAGACATGGGAAAAAACAATGGATTATTGACTAAAGACGGAGTGAGCCTGCTCATTCCATTTATTATGGTGACAGCGTGCTTTGCCCTGTGGGGATTTGCCAACGACGTGACAAGTCCTATGGTGAAAGCATTCTCAAAGATTTTCAGGATGAGTGTTACCGAAGGGGCATTCGTACAGGTGGCATTTTACTTAGGTTACTTCGTGATGGCATTCCCTGCTGCCATATTCATACAGAAATATTCGTTCAAGGCGGGTGTCATGATTGGACTTGGTCTTTATGCGGCAGGCGCCCTGCTGTTTCTGCCGGCAAAGATGACAGGATTCTATTATCCCTTCCTGCTTGCCTACTTCATAATGACTTGCGGCTTGTCATTCCTTGAGACAAGCTGTAATCCTTATATATATTGTATGGGTAGCGAAGATACAGCCACCCAGCGTCTCAACCTTGCCCAGGCATTCAACCCAATAGGTTGTCTGGCAGGTATGTATGTCGCCATGGAATATGTGCAGGCAAGAATGAGCCCAATGGATTCAGAGACCCGCAAGGGATTGACTGACATACAATTTAATATAATACGTGACCACGACCTGGGTATACTTATCCAACCATACGTGTATATAGGTGCCGCCGTTATCCTCCTCCTTGTACTTATCCGTGTCACCAGTATGCCTAAGAACGGGGACACCCATTCAGGCAAGAAACTCAGCACCTCACTGCGTGAACTATACCACACTGCCAACTATCGCGAGGGTGTAATCGCACAGTTCTTCTATATCGGCGCCCAGGTGATGTGCTGGACGTTTATTATACAATATGGAACACATATATTCATGAATGAGGGGATGGATGAGCGTACCGCTGAAATACTGTCACAGAAATACAATATTGTGGCTATTGTATTCTTCACCGTGAGCAGGTTTATCTGCACATGGTTCCTGAAATACATCCAACCCGGACGATTGCTTATGATTCTGGCTGTAGTGGCGGCGGCAGCTACTGCCGGTGTTATTCTTTTCACCGACCGCAATGGTCTTTATTGCCTTGTGGCTGTCAGTGCCACCATGTCACTTATGTTCCCTACAATCTACGGCATTGCCCTTCGTGGTGTGGGCGACAACGTGAAGATTGGCGGTGCAGGTCTTATCATGTCTATCCTCGGTGGTTCGGTATTCCCACCTCTTCAGGCTTTCATCATCGATATGAACTGGACATTCATGGCTCTGCCCGCCACCAACGTGTCATTCATCCTCGTATTCATCTGCTTCTGCGTTGTGGCGACATATGGCCACAGGTCATATATTCGCCACAACGTAACGCATAACTATATTGAATAATTAGGAATTAGGAATTAGGAATTAGGAATTTGACCGCCTCAGCTTCCTTGCTCCAAGGAACACTATGACTAACAGCAACAGGGCGTATGCTATATATGCTATTGTCTCAGTGGTCTTCACCGTCTGCGGGTCGAAGTTCAGGACTACCTTATGGTTTCCTGGCTTCACCTTGATGGCGCGCAGAACGTAGTTGACGCGTCCTACCTCCACAGGCTCACCATCTACTGTAGCTGTCCATCCCGGATAATATATCTCAGAGAAAACAACAACACCGCCCTTAGTGGTATTCACATCATACTCGGCATGGTTAGGGCCATACACCTTCAGTGTCACCACACTCTCGCCGTCCTGTCTGTTGCTGTTTCCTAATATGTCGCTGAACTTTTTGTCTGCCACTGCCTCGTGACGTAATGACATCTTGGAGAGTGCATCCAGTTCCTTGTTTGCATTGTCAACGTATGTCACCTTATCCACCATCCATGCGTTTCCATATACATAGGGATTAGACAAAGGCACTGTCTGTCCTCCTTCGAGCGGCAATATGAAATACTTGGCATTGAGCATGTTCAATACGGGATAAATACTGTCGCCATTCACCTTTGTCATGTCTCCCTGAGCCTTGCTGACAGCATTGAAGATGGCTCCCATTTCCTTATGCACATAGGCATCCACCAACTCCTGGTAGCGGCGCAGCTTGGCAGGGTGATAACCACCAATGCTATTCACATAGTAAGAGGTCTCATTCTCATTGAAAGTGCTCGTAGAGAGATTAAGCACACGATAACCCAACGACTTGTCATGAAGGATAAAGTCGATTGATCCATCCTTGCGCACCGGTTGGTCTTTGACACTTGCTTCCACGAACATCTCGTCATTGAGATAACGCTTGTTGACAATCCACAGGTCAGCAAGACAAAGCACCAGGGTAAGACCCACGAAATATAGCACCTTAAGTTTTCCACGCAGATACAGGAACATCAGCAAGCATCCTGCACATATCACAAAAAGAGAACGACGGCAGTCGGCTGTAAACACTGCCTCGCGCATCTCCTTGAGATTGGCAAACAGAGGAGCGACCTGATCGGCAGGTGCACCAGCAAATGCCTGACGCTCCTGAGCTGATATATACTCGAACATACCCGGACATATATCAAACAACAGGCAAAGACCTGCGGTAAGGGCAAAACTGATATACAGGTATTTCTTATGGCTCTTGATATAATCCGGCTCATCAATCACTTTCTTCAATGCCAACATGGCAAGCAACGGCATGGTAAACTCAGCAATTACCAATATCGAAGCCACGGTGCGGAACTTGGCATACATCGGCACATAGTCGAGGAAGAAGTCGGTGAACGGCATGAAGTTGCGTCCCCAAGACAACAATATCGACAGTATTGTGGCTGCAAGCAAAGCCCACTTAACAGGTCCTTTTACAATGAAAAGCCCCAAAAGGAAGAGGAATACCACAAACGCACCAACATATACAGGACCGCTTGTCATCGGTTGGTCACCCCAATACTGTCCCAACTGCTGATAGATATAGGTATAGTTGTTATCAGCCTTTTCCATGGCAGTCTTGCTTTGTGTGAGAGGCACAGTAGCTCCTCCCTTGGCATTGGGAATAAGCAATGTAAGAGTCTCGTCAATGCCGTAACTCCATTGTGTGATATAGTCACGGTCAAGTCCGCTGCTGGTTTGGTTGGCGGAGTTGGCCTTAACGAGTTCACTCTTTCCTCTCATCGATTCCTTGCTGTATTCCCAAGTGTGATAAAGGTTGGAGATATTCACCAAAATACCTATCAACGCACCGGCGGCACACACTCCCGATGCTTTCAGGAAATGAACCAACTGACGCTTGCGCAAGGCATCCACAAAATATGCCACAACCATTGCAAGTATCACAAACAGGAAATAGTAAGTCATCTGCACGTGGTTTGCCTGAACTTCCAGTGCCGCAAAGATGGCTGTAACCACCAATCCCCACAGATATTTTCCTCTATAAGCAAGGATAATACCGGCTATCATCGGTGGCAGATATGCCAACGCCATCACCTTCCAATAATGACCTGCAGCAATGATAATCAGGAAATAAGTGCTGAAAGCCCACAACACAGAGCCTAAAGCTGCCAATGACTGACGGAAGTCGAATGCCCTCAGCAATATATAGAATCCAAGAAGATATGCAAAAATATACCACACATAGTCAGGCAACCACAGATGATATGCATCAGCCACGCCATGCAGGGCATCCATACTCTTATACGACGGCGCACTCTGATATGTCGGCATACCGCAGAAGGCAGAATTTGTCCAACGGCAAATCTCTCCCGTCTTCTTGTTATACTGCGAGGCATCCTGACCAAAACCAGCCCCGGCAGCGGAGTCGTGCCTATACAATATACGTCCTTCCATGTCAGCAGGGAAGAAGTATGCAAATGATAAAACCACAAACAACAACACTGCCAAAACGTCAGGCAGCCACTTCTTAAATCTATTCATCGATATCAATGTTTTTTGTTTTCGGGCACAAAGTTACAAAATTTTTATGAATAACTGATTGATATTAGGGATTTTTTTGTACCTTTGCAGAAAATTCAAACAAAATATACATGAAGATAGGCATAATTATCGCGATGGACAAGGAATTTCGTCGCATAAGCGAACTACTCGACGGACTAAAGGTCGAGCTTGACGGAGGCAGGAAATTCGTCATCGGAAGATTAGGAGACAATGAACTTGTGCTCCATCAGTGTGGTATCGGCAAGGTTAACGCTGCAATCGGAGCCAGCGAGATGATTCGCAGATATAACCCCGATTTGATGGTAAGCACTGGATGTGCAGGAGGCGGACGCACCGACATGGAGGTGATGGACATAGTGGCAAGCACCGAACTGGCTTATCACGACGTCTATTGCGGCGAGGCTATGGGCAATACCGTATATGGACAGGTGCAGGGAATGCCCGCACGCTATACCTCTCCCTCTGAACTTGTGGAAAAAGCCAAGTCGGTGTCACCACGAGTGCATGCCGGATTGATAGTCACCGGTGACTGGTTTGTTGACTCAAAGGAGAAAATGCGCGAGATTGTGGGACATTTCCCCGAAGCAGCAGCCGTAGATATGGAGTCGGCGGCAATAGCGCAGACATGCCATATCTACGGCATACCGTTTATATCATTCCGTGTCATCAGCGACATCCCATTGAAGGATACCAATGCCGCCATGTATCACGATTTCTGGAATACCATTGCCGACAACTCATTCGAGACGACAAGGGAATTCTTGTTAAGAATTATATAAGTTATTTGCTCGCCTTCTTTCTCTCGTTGTGGTCGAGGATTGTCTTGCGCATACGCATACTCTTGGGAGTAACCTCCACAAGTTCGTCCTCCTTGATATATTCAAGGGCCTCTTCGAGAGAAAGCACAGTGCGGGGCACTATTCTCGCCTTGTCGTCCGAACCGCTGGCACGGGTATTGGTCAACTGCTTTGCCTTTGCCACGTTTACGACAAGGTCGTTGTCATGCACATGCTCTCCAACCACCTCACCGGCATAAACCTCATCACCGGGGTCGATGAAGAACTTACCTCTATCCTGCAGTTTATCTATTGAATAAGCGTATGCAGTTCCATTCTCAAGGGCAATCATCGAACCAGCCACGCGCCTGGCGATATCTCCCTTGTAAGGCTGGTATTCCTTGAATCTGTGAGCCATGATTGCCTCGCCCTGGCTTGCCGTCAGAACATTGGTGCGCAGTCCGATGATACCTCTCGACGGCACGTCAAACTCGATGTTCACCCGGTCGCCCTGAGTTTCCATGGATGTCATCTCACCCTTGCGGCGTGTCACCATATCAATCATCTTCGAGGCAAACTCCTCGGGCACATTGATTGTCATCTCCTCGATAGGTTCGCATTTCTCGCCATTTATCTCCTTGTAAATCACCTGCGGCTGACCCACCTGCAGTTCATATCCCTCACGTCGCATTGTCTCGATGAGCACCGAGAGATGCAGCACACCACGTCCGCTGACAACCCACTTGTCGGTGGAATCCTCAAACTGTCTAACCCTCAATGCCAGGTTCTTCTCAAGCTCCTTCTGAAGACGGTCATTGATATGGCGCGATGTAACAAACTTACCCTCGCGACCGAAGAACGGCGAGTCGTTGATAGTGAAGAGCATCGACATTGTCGGTTCGTCGATAGCGATAGGAGGCAGCGGCTCGGGATTCTCAAAGTCGCAGATGGTATCGCCAATCTCAAATCTCTCAAGACCGATGATGGCACAGATGTCACCGCTCTGCACCTCCTCCACCTTCTTGCGGCTCATGCCGTCAAACACGTGGAGTTCCTTAATCTTTGTCTTCTCTATTTTTCCGTCGCGATGCGATATGGATATGTTCTGACCCTCCGTAAGCACACCACGATGCACCCTGCCCACGGCAATACGTCCCGTATAGCTCGAATAGTCGAGCGACGTGATGAGCATCTGCGGAGTGCCCTCTATCACCTTGGGTGCAGGTATCACCTCCACAATCTTGTCGAGCAAGTATGTGATATTGTCGGTAGGCTTGTTGTAGTCGGCACTCATCCATCCGTTCTTTGCCGAACCATATACAACGGGAAAATCCAATTGGTCTTCCGTTGCGTTCAGCGAGAACATCAAGTCGAACACCATCTCATACACCTCCTCGGGGCGACAGTTTGGCTTATCCACTTTATTCACCACAACAATAGGCTTTAGCCCTATCTGCAGTGCCTTTTGCAGCACGAAACGTGTCTGTGGCATCGGGCCTTCAAAGGCATCCACGAGCAACAGACAACCGTCAGCCATATTCAGCACACGCTCAACCTCACCACCGAAGTCAGAGTGTCCCGGAGTATCGATAATGTTGATTTTCGTTCCTTTCCAGTTTATGGACACGTTTTTCGAGAGGATGGTGATACCTCTCTCACGCTCCAAATCGTTGCTATCCAAAACCTGCCCGCTAAGGTCCTGTCCGTCACGGAAAAGGTTGCCAGCGAGCATCATCTTATCCACCAGGGTAGTTTTGCCATGGTCAACATGGGCTATAATTGCAATGTTTCTAATATCTTGCATTTGTTTATTTTTTAAGGAAGTTAAAGAAGTTAAGGAAGTTAAAGAAGTTAAAGACAATTGTCTATCCTCTAAAAAGAATCCCGCAAGCCGAATGGTCTGCGGGATTAATTTCTTTTCAGCTTCCTACTTACTTACGGAGTCCGAGAGCCTTGATAATCGCACGATAACGATTGATGTCACGGTCGTAGAGATAGTCGAGCAGGGCGCGACGCTTACCTACGAGCTGGGTCAGGGATCTTGCAGTAGTATAATCTTTACGGTTCTTCTTCAGATGTTCCGTCAAGTGGGAAATACGGTATGAGAACAATGCTATCTGGCTCTCAGCAGAACCAGTATCAGTGTTAGACTTTCCGTACTGTCCAAAGATCTCTTGTTTTTTTGCCTGATCTAAATACATAGATTTAATTAATTTAATAATGTTATAAATACTGTTTGCTAAAATGCGGGTGCAAAGGTACGAAAAAAGAATGAAAAATGAGAAATGAGAAATGAGAAATTTACGTTCCACCTAAATATTTAACCCTATTTAACCAAATATGGCTTCATTTCTCACTTCTCATTCCTAATTCCTAATTCCTAATTTCTAATTTCTAATTCCTAATTCCCAACTACCGTCCTCGCCTTCTTCCCTTGCTTGACGATATACATTCCGCGATTATTGAGTTTTCCGCTGCCGACTTCCACACCGCTAATGCTATATACCTTCACTGGGGCATTAACATCGTCAGCTTCCACTCCTTCTATTGCGCTCACGGATTTCACGTCAATCGGATTTGTATAGATAGTGAGGTTGGGGAACTTATCATTGAGCATGGCACCTACAATATTGTCTATTGCCACTGCGAATGTTGTGACACCGTCCTTCACGAAGTACTCGTCATCCACATAGAGTTCCTCTCCTGTCAACTCGCCTGTATCCTCGTCATACCATGGTTCATCAACAAACCATCTGAATGTTGTCGGAGTTCCGTCAACTTCCTTCTCCGAAGACAAGTCAACCACACCTTTGTCATCCACGGTGATGTCTATCTTCTCCTGCTCACCATACTGATAGTCGGCATATTTGCCTGGTACAGGAAGAGTACTGAAGCGGAAATGGTTTTTGTCGATATGCAATACCACAAGCTTATTTGACTTCGACAGGTCGAGAGCTGACAGTTGGTTGTTGCTAAGGAAAAGCTGGTAAAGCTCAGGCAGCTTGGTTACGTCAAGTGTCTTAAGGAGATTACCCGAGAGGTCAAGGTCATACAGTGACTTGTTGTCCAAAGCCACACTCTCCAACTGGTTGTTTGCAAGATACAGCAGACGGAGGTTATTGAACTTAGTGGCATCAAACGATGTCAGTTTGTTGTTGTTCATCGACACGAGCACCAACTGCTCCGCATACTTCGATAGGTCGATATTCTCAAAGTTATTGTTGTTGAGCTTAAGTTCCATCAGTTTCTTGCTGTTGGGCAACTTGATTTCCGAGATACCGGCATTGTCGATATTTGCAAGCACAAGCTGGGTCATGTTTGTAAGGTCAACATCTGCCAACTTGGCATTAGTGAGATTGAAGACATACAAGGGAGCATCGGCATCGTAAGCATAAACCGCACATTCGCCTCCGGCATGTGTCTTCACTGGCAGTGTGACGAGGTTGTCATCCACAGCATATGTCTCCACAGACACACCACCACCCTTCCAGTCGATGCAAATAACCGTAGGAGCGGAAGCCCTGAGAATCATTGTGGCGTCTCCGTCTTCGAGAGTGGTGAACGTAGCCAACTTATGCGAAGGCATGTCCGAAGCCTCCACTGTGGTTGTCTTGAGCACAAGACCCGGAAATGCGGGATTTGTCATCTCGCAATACACGTTCTTACCAAAGATGGGCGCGAGGAATCGTGTCATACCGTTGGTGATGGTATAGTCAGTGCCTTCCTTAAGCACGGTTCCGCTTTCCAGTTTCCATACGTATTCCGTAGAATTGTTCACATCGTGGTCTTCGAGGTCGATACCTGGAGCGAGTGCCGCAATGTTCACATCGTTCTGCGGCGCATACTCATATTTGTCAACTCCTGACAACACTGGCAGTGTGGCAAAAGAAAGTCCGTTGTTTGAACAGTCAAACTCCTTCAGCGACAGCTCTGTCGGCAGTACTACCGATGTTATCTGGTTGTTGCTGATGTTCAGCTTGGTCATCTGCGTACTGTAGTTCACATCAACTGTTGTGAAGTAGTTGTTGCTGATATCAAGTGTCTCGATGTTGTCTCCGTCCTTGAACGACACCTCCTCCAGCATGTTATTGCTGAGGTTGAGGTTGTGTATGGTACCCATGTCGTTAAGAGTAACACTGAACATGCCGTTGTCGCTGAGGTCTATGTCCTGTAGGAAGTTCTTCTGATAGTAGTCGTTCACACCACGGATGTTGAGCGATGCGAAATTGTTGCCGTTGAGCACGAGGCTCTTCAATCCCTTGTTATAGCCGAGGTCGATGCTGAACAGGTTTGTGCCCGTCAGTTTCAGATACTGCATGGCGCGAGCTGCACTAAGGTCGATGCTGCTCAGCTTAACATCCTCTATGGCAAGTGCGCTCAACTGGTCATCCTGCTCTACGTACAACACTACAGTACCGTAAGCACTATGACCTTCCACGTTCACCTCGGCGGGTATTGTCTCCGATGTAGCCTTGAACTGCTTCATCACACCGTCTCCGAAATCAACGAAGAAAGTCTTTGGATTTGCCTCCGAAGCTCCATCCACACCAATCTTTGCCTTCACATCAGCACCGTTGCTACCAATCTTTGCCGACAGCGAGAGCATCTGGTCGGGTTTGCCGAAGTCCTCGGCACTTCTAACCCTAAAATTGTTGGTGCGTAAGGGCATATAGTCAAGCTGCAATTCAGGGAACATGTCATTGGCGAATGCCACATAGACGTAGTCGGATGGAACTTCCAGGAATGTTATCTTGCCGTCCTCATACTTATAGTAGCTTTCGTCGAGCAGAGTGGTTGTCAGTTCCGCCTCATTTACCGAATATACAGCGCATGTAGTTGTAGTACCCTCACGCAGCACCTTGTCCGAGAGGTCAATCACGTCGCCTACCTTTACGGTTGCAGGCACGTTCATATTGCGCTGATAGTAGTCATACTGGCTCCAAGTGCCCTGAGGTTCGGGCAATGTGGCGAATGTAAAGCAGTTGTTGCGCAGGATGACATTCACGAGATTGCGGTTCTTCGACAAGTCTATATTCGTCAACAGGTTGTCGGCGAGATATAGCTGCTGCAGATAAACATTGTTGGTGAGGTCAACTTCGGTGAAATCATTACCCGCCGCAAAAAGATACACCAACGAGCGGTTCATGCTCACATCCAGTTTTTTGAGCTTTGTCTGACTACCCTGACGGTCGGCATAGAACTGCTGGAGGAAGTCAAGACCGCTAAGGTCAATTTCAGGGATATTGGTATCGCTGATATTGAGGATAGTCAGGTTGGGGTTGTTGCTCACGTCCAATGAAGTCAGCTGTGTGCCGTCGAGTGACAGCTGCTGCAGGTTAGGGCAACCGCTCGGGTCGAGTGTCTTAAGTCCCTTGCATGCGTAAGCGTCGAACGACACGAGCGAGGGATAGTCAGAAATGTTGAACGACTGGTCGATGTTCTCTGTCTGTCCGATGGCAAGCAACTGCAGGTTCGGTTTGTTGCCGCCAACCACCAATGGCTTCACGTTGAAAGGGTTGTCAGCCACGGTGATATATTGCAATGCCGACTGGTTGCTCAAGTCGAGAGCTTCCAGTTGGTTGTGGTCGAGATTCAGGTAATAAAGGTTTGGCATCTCAGCCATCTTGAGCTGCGAGATGTAGCTACCCTCGAAGTTGATGACACCTATGTTTGAGGCATCACCATATATTTTCACCACGCCATCGCTATTTGGAGTGCATGTATAAGTCATACCTCCGCTCCACGTCTGTGATTCCGTGTCGAATGAGGCGATACCCATTTCCTGTTCTTCCAATCCATATCCGCAGTCAATGTCGAGGTAATCCTGTTCCTTATTGAATCCGCCGATAAAGATTGTTACAGACGTACCGCCAGCCACTTCCTTCACGACGGTCTTGAATTCGATAATAGGCTCTTCCTCTGCCGCCGTCACTGTCTGTGGCAGACATAGCAATGCTCCGATCAAGGATGCATAGCCGAGCCATGTTTTAAATAGTCTTTTCATATTGTCACCTTATTTTATATTATTACTTCACGAGAATACACTTCGATTGCTTGCCGTTTACGCGGATAACATACGAACCCTTGTTCTTGCCTCTGAGGTCGAGAAGAGTCTCATCGCCGTTGGTTGTCTGCTCCATCACCTTCACACCTGCCATTGTGAACACTTCAGCCCTAAGAGCCTTTGCACCAGCAAGGAACACCTTCACTCCGCGCTCACCTGATTGAGATACCAACAGTCGGGTGTCATCAGCATTCACGCCCTTCACTCCCGACTCCTCCTTGCGCCTGAGCACTTCCTTGAGTCCTTCGTATGCGTCAATCTTTCCGGCACCCACCCTCACAGGGTCAGCCTCCAGCATGTCGGCATCCATACGTGCGGTTTTCTTTATGATGTCGCGAATGCCGTCAATACTAAGCGTAGGGTCGGCTTCAAGCCACAGGGCAATAATACCCGAAACTACAGGACATGCCATTGATGTGCCTGCCGCCCATGCGTATGGATAATCCTTGCCGCCGACGGTAGCCACACCGCTCAACAATTCCGTTGGGTCATCATATCCTAATGCATCCATGTAATATCTGTTCATGGATGATATTATATATGCACCAGGGGCCACCACATCCGGAAGGTTACGTCCGTCAATTAGTGTACCGTATGACGAGAACGGCGACACCTTGCCAAGTTCAATGCCGGCATCCGGTTGGCTATATGGGGAACCGTCCAACTGCGCCCATGCCTCGGACGTATTGTATGAACCGACACTCAGGGTACTCTTTCCGCAAGCCATGTCACTTATCGAACCGTTGCTTGAGCCGTCGGTGAATCCCTCTATGCCGCAGTCGCCCATTCCGTGGAAATATCCCACACTGAAAGCATCAACACGCTGTCCAGGCTCGCCTTCAACTATAAATCCTATTTTATAGTTGTTGTCGATATTCTTATCGGCATTATCCACCAGGTCAAACGACACTATGCAGTGGGAGCGTCCTATTAAACTGTCCACCTCAGAATAGAGTCCTATCGTACCACTGAAATACTGTGCGAGTGTAGCGTCGATGACATCATCGTCATACTCCTGATAGTCAGAGCTTGAGCACCAATACTTACCCGTTCCCAGGGTCTCTTCATTAATTTCCAAACTATATCTCTTCGCCACCCTGCCGCGCGAGGTGTTCCACACTATAGCCTGCAATGATTTGAAAGGCTTCATGTCGTTGCCATAAATATCCACCTGTCCCGATCTCACATAGATGTCGCCCTCCGGTGTATTGTATATATCACCTGTGATGAATGTCTGGAAGATGTTGTCATCGGCGGTGAGTGTCTTGTTTGCTGCTATTTTCAGGTCACCCTCATTACCTGTAGCCATGACAATCTTTGCATTCATCTCATCCACAATCATGTCAAAGAACTGGCATACCACAGCCTTACCGTCGTGCGAGCCTTGATTGGTGCCCAACGAGAGGTTTATCACCATAGGTTTGTTGTATGCCTCAGCATAACCCAACAAATCTTCCACCGCAATGGCTATCAATACGTCGGTATATGAAGAACAGTTTGCCGCTACAATGTCTGACGCGAACGCCACACCATAGAACGGGCATGGCATGTCAGATATGGCTGTCTTCGTCTCTGTGTCTGCCAACAATGCCGCCTTTGTGGTGCCCATATAGCTTCCCGCCATGATTCCCATGGTGTGGGTGGCATGGTATGTCTCTTCGGTGTCTGTCTTATATCCGCGTATAGCATCGGGGGTGTTATACATGGTTCTTATGGCGATAGGGTCAGTGGGATTTCTGTAATTGGAGTTATATGCTACAGTTTCAAAATACTTCACCCTTGGCTGACCGTTCTCATCCACAAAGTTGATATGGTTCATGTCAAAGCCCTGGTCAACAATACCGCAAACCACTCCCTTGCCGGTATAAGCCTGAGAAAGCCCCATACCTTGGTGAATCTTGTCAACGCCAGTGTCCATTCTGGCATATTTCATCTTCTGCTGTACCGGGCGCTCAAACTGTATTCTCTTTATGCCCTTTGCTGAAGCCACGCGCTCGGCGTCAT
>JBJEAV010000249.1:0-2241 GCA_051869395.1 Prevotella sp. | reverse complement strand
GCAGGTGGTGGCCTGTCCGTTCCGAAACCAACCACAAATTACAAAATCTTACGAAGGAGGATTTATACAATGAAAACCCTGAGCAAACGAATCATGACTGCATGTCTCGCCCTGACGATGGCACTGGCAGCAGCTGCCCCCGCAATGGCCGCGGAGCCGCGGGTCATTAGTTCACCGGTTGGCCACATCGTTCGCCTTGATGCTTGCGGCGTGTTTGCGGGTCCGGCATTACGCGCAAACGGAAACTATAACCAAGCGAAAGTTGATTCTGCCTCTTATGGATACGGTTTGAATCAGAAATGGCGTATCGCCGGCTCTGGAAACGATGGGCAAATTTATACGATGCAGGATGGTTCTGGTACGACGTTTGCTGTTAACCTTTACCGTACGGCAGTCAGTCCTGGTGTTTATCCGGTTACGATTGCACCCGTAACCGGTAATCTGGACGACACGACGATTCATTTTTCCAATTATGATGGAAAAACCTGTCGTATGTGGTTGGCGCAAGGTAGCTATGCTGGCTATCGTCTCTATAATGACAAGAGCGATTCTACCGCCACGCAGAGCGAAGTCTATTTCTACAACAGTGATAACGACCCTAACTCTATTTGGTATTGGGCGACCGTTAACGTCTGATAGCGAGTGCGTTAATTCTTAGAACACCGAATTAATGCGCTATCAGAATGCGAAAAAGTAACAAGTGTGCACTGCAAATTCTTCGCGCATCTATTGAGCCAACGCAAAGGAGTGCTTGCAACGGTCGAGGTCAGCGTTGGGTCTTGCCTCGACCGTTGCATTATATTTGCATATTGAAGGCGGTGTTTCGTTTATGATTCAATATAGAAAGCGATACCTTCTATTTTCGGGAGTGCTGGCGGCATTGGTATGTATGTTTACTGCTTGCGCTTCAGTTTCCTCGAGTGATGATTCTGTGAATACGTCTTCCTCTGAATCTACTGTAAGCAGTCCATCTGATTCGGCCTCGGCAGATACAGACATAGAACAGTCTGATTCGAAAGGCATTACAACTCCCGTTTCTACCGGCTTTACTACATTAACAAGAGAAGGATATTCAACTCTTGGCTGTGGTGGTGAGCAGGGATACTACGAGTTGCACTTTGACGAATCAATCGGCACAAACATTTTTTACATCGACTATGCAACGCAGCAGGAAGTTTATCTTTGTGCCGCGCCGAACTGCACACATGACCATGAAGGCTGTACTGCCTGGATTGACGCAGATGAGGGAAGCTATATTCCTCTCGTTAACGGGGATCATTTACTACTTGTCCATATCACCTATGGCAGTGAGGCTCCTGAACGTGCGATTCCGCACATCGACGTAGCCAACCTTGACGGTAGCAGCCGACACACACTGGTGGAATTCGAAGCCAATGAGAGGCTGAAAAGTGTATTTGCTGCCAATGGTAATCAATTGGTCTGTGCTCTGGATGAGGTGAATCCTGATGACATCGAGGACAGCAACGCCACGCTCAAACTTGTACTGATCGACCTGGATACCGGCGAACGAACCGATTTTTATGAGCGCGCCGTTCAAATTGGCGGGACGGAGCCGGTTTTTATGGGTGTCACAGAAAACGGTTATTGCGCTTTGCGTGAGCAGTATACCGCAAAGTCGGAGGCGGATTTTCCCGGACAGGAATGGACCGATATTGCTGACGAGATTGAACGTTCCACGCAGTATACATGCACGATAATTCCTGTGGGTGGCGCGAAACCGGTTGGAACTCTCACATACAACGGGCGGATTTACGATTTGCTGTGTGATGATGGTATTTACTATTTTGACTGCGACAGCCGCAAAGTGACGAGGCTTTCGTTACCGGACGGTACAGTGACCGAACTTGCGACGCTGCCTGACGATGGTGCAACCTCAGCCTATCTGGACGGCAGGATGGGAGATTGGTTCCTGCTTTCGCAGCGGTATTATGAAGATAGATCAGGTATATCCTACCCGGTTGCAATTGACTGCTGTTATGCTGTTAATGTTCAGAATGGTGAGGTCCGATCTCTTGACATCCGGCAGGAAGTAGGTGCTGATCGCCGCATGGCGACGATGTTGGGGAAAAATAGTGTTGACGTTTTATTAATTAGCGATAGCGAAGTGCCGGATACTGCCACTCATTATGGCTTTGTCTACTCTCTGATCTCACAGGAAGATTACCTGAACTCCAATGCTGCTGGCTTGAAGGCAATACAGTTTGCCTTCTAGTCCTCCCC
>JBJEAV010000248.1:0-2245 GCA_051869395.1 Prevotella sp. | reverse complement strand
GGAGGCAAGAGCACCATCGGACGCATGATTGCCGATGCTGGCGGAAGATATTGCTTTGCCGACGATGACAACAGTGGCAGCGTGGCTCTCTCCCTTGAAAAGGTTGTGAGCCAGTGTGAGGAAGCCGACTTATGGCTGTTCCGCTATGGCGGCGAGGAGAAAACTCTCGCAGGTATAGCCAATGATTATAAGGTGTTCTCCCATCTGAAGGCTTTTGCCGACGGCAATGTATATGGCTGTTCCACTGAGCGCACCACCTTTTATGAGTCAACACCGTTTCATCCCGATCGTCTGTTGGAGGACTTCATTGCCATGATTCATCCTCAGACAAAGCGTCAACCAAGTTATTTCAAGAAAGTAAAGTGAAGAAAATCTGTCTGCTCATCCCTCTTGCCGTATTGCTTTTCATAGCCAATCTCGCATACGGTTCGATTGACATCCCCTTTGGCGAGGTCTTCAACATATTGACCGGAGGCGAGGCGTCAAAGTCGGTATGGCAATTCATCGTCATGGAGTCGCGATTGCCACAGGCAATCACTGCCCTACTGTCGGGAATGTCGCTTGCAGTGAGCGGCTTGATGTTGCAGACTGCCTTCCGCAATCCCCTTGCCGACCCGTCGATATTCGGCATCAGCAGTGGTGCCGGAGTTGGAGCGGCACTTGTCATCCTGCTCTTTGGCGGCAGTCTTACCACGGGAGCCTTGTCATTCAGCGGTTTTGCGGCGGTATTCACTGGTGCATTCGTGGGAGCCGTGGCTGTAATGGCAATAGTGTTTATGTTCTCACTCGTTGTAAAGAACGACATCATGCTGCTCATCATCGGCATCATGATTGGTTATCTTGCCTCGGCAGCCATCAGTCTTCTCAACTATTTCGCCACTGAGGAAGGCGTAAAGTCATACGTTGTATGGGGAATGGGCAATTTCGGCGGTGTCCCCATGCGACTTCTCCCTCATTACTCCGCCGTATGTATCATCGGACTCACAGCTGCCTTGTTGCTTATCAAACCACTCAACATCATACAGTTAGGCGAGAGCTATGCCGAAAACTTAGGCATAAATACAGCCCGCATCCGCAACTGTCTCCTTGTCATCACCGGCTTGCTGACCGCTGTAGTCACCTCCTTCTGCGGTCCAATCTCCTTCATAGGTCTTGCCGTGCCCCATATCGCCAAGATGATATGCCGCACGAGCGACCATCGCATCCAGATGCCCCTGACAATGCTTGCCGGAGCCATCACCGCCCTCGTCTGCAATCTTTGCTGCACTCTCCCCTCCTCCGGCAGTCTCCTTCCCCTCAATGCCATCACCCCGGTGATAGGAGCCCCCGTGGTGATATATGTGATATTGAAGAGAAGGTGATAAATGGTTTATCCGGTAGTCAACAAATAGAAGCATTTGCGGGACAGCCCTCCCCTCATGTTTTTTTTATTTTTTACCCTCATACCATCACCTTCTATTCTTTTTGCTGATAATCAAATGGTTATACTAAATAGTAGGGGGTGAGGGTATGAGGGTAATAGCCAAAATAGGGGCAAACGCTTGCATTTTTCATTTGTTTTTATATCATTGCAGCGAGTTTTTTTAGCATGATTGCCAGTTAGCGTGGGATCTTTCGATAGTTAGCATGAGTTCTTTTGCCAGTTAGCGTAAGAAATCCCATCAGTTAGCGTTGAGAATTTCATTAGTTGGAGAGTTATTTATTTCCTACGAGGAACGTAATTATAGTTAATAATTAAGAAAAGTTGTAATTCCATGGTGCATGTTTAATGGAAAAAGTGTAATTTTGCAGTCGTAAATTCTTGGAAAAAGTGTAATTTCATAAGTCTCATAAATTGGAAAAAGTGTAATTTGGTTATGCTATACAGAACGATAAGTACTGATATTGAGGCACATCTGCGCTCTGGCAGCGGGTCAATGTACCAGTCCCTGTGATTCAGTGTATTCTCGGCAGGCCGCGGGCGGGACGCCCACGCTCCCAGAGGCATCCGCACAGTTTTTTACTTCCGAAACTTGAGTCTTATAATAAACTATCTGTTAGATTATCTCACTATCACTTTATGCGTGCTGCCATCGGGGTAGCGCATGATAGCGGGACAGCTCTGTTTGCCAGTGATTCTTCTGCCGTCCAGGTCATAGCAGTCGGCTGTGCCAACCGCCTTCTTCCCCGTTTCCGTGTTTTCTATTCCGGTAGTAAGCGTCTCCACGAAGGCGTATTGCACCGTCCAAAAAAAATGTTTACCTTT
>JBJEAV010000247.1:0-2254 GCA_051869395.1 Prevotella sp. | reverse complement strand
CAATCCCCAATTCCTTTGCCACCCCCTCAATAGGCGTAGCCCTGATATTGTCTAATTCCTCATTCATAATTCATAATTCCTAATTTAAAAATAGCTTTGACACTTTGACTTTGACACTTTGACACCATCACCTCAGTTTCTTAAACTTATCTCCCTCAGGCACAATCAGTTCCGAAGCCTTCCAGTTCTTTATTATCTGCTTGATGGCATTGTCGGTCACGTCGGGACCCTTTATTTTCCTTGCCTCAGCCACTAATTCCGCGTGCGAGAACACCTGCGGAAGTCTCGAATAGATAGAATCGTTCTTGCCTCTTATCACCCTCAGCCCCACATTTATTCTATCCTCACTCTTCTTGTAAGCATTTTCAAGCTTGTCGCGGAAGAAACGAAGGTCATTGTCGATGATGTAGTCAGCGATCACCTTGTATGTCTCCATCATCGCCGGAGTCTGCTCGCGCCTCATCATCTTCTGCAGCAAGTCAGGATTGTTCTTCAGCATCTCCTCAGCCCCGTCAACGCCATGCTTCCTTATCAGCTTCTCAGCCACTGCACACAGCATGATGCAACACACCATCCTCATGGCTATCACATGGTCGCGCATACGGCAGCGGGCCAGCACCTCGTCGTTGTTTTTCAGGGCCTCAATCCTGATGTCTTCGGTCCAGTCGTCGCTTGCCTTGTCCAACTTGGGCAGAATCAAGTCGCCCCTCATTGCCCTCAGCACCCTTGCCACATTCTTGATGTTCTCCACCTCCGACTCCTTAAGCGTCACTGCATTGGCCTTAGGCAGATAAGTATTGTCGGGCATACATCCGAGAGCCAGGCGACTCTGCAATCCGTCGGTATATTGGCTAATCAGCCTGAGCAGCGAATCCTCCGTACCCGTCACTGCCACGTTCCATTTCAGCTGTTCACGGTGGCATTTCGCGGCATCCGCCGATTTTGCCGTCTTGTGAAATTCAGCGGCATCAAAAGCCTTTCTCCACATGACCGACAGCAACACCTTGTCGCCGCCGCTCCATTTTCCGTTAATCTCGTCAATCTCGTCGCCCACGGATATGGCATGTTCCCCGGGTAAATTCCCAAGAGCCTCAGCCACATTGGCGAGCGTATTGTTGAGCGGAATCAGACGGTAGGGCAAATCAGGTTTTTCAGGCTGCTCTTTCGAGTTCTTTTTCAGCTTCATCTGCCTGTCATATTCCTTTTCCTTCGCCTCAAGCAGCTTGTCCTCAGCCTTCAGCTGCCACACCCAGATGTGATACAGTGCAATCAATGCACTCTTGTTACTTCCCGGCTTGCCTATTATCAACGACAATAAATTCAGCCAGTTGAACAATCCGTCAATCCTCAGCCTTACGTTTGTGGCAAGCCCTCCCACTAATACACTGACAAACAATATCATCGGCAACACGCAAATATTACCCACCTTTTTAGCCGACTCCCTATACCCCGTCGGCAGCACTCTTTGGGGCATCCTGTTATAGTATAACAGAGCGTCATCGAGCTGTATGCCCTCGATGGCTTCCTTGATGTCCTTGTTATAGACATTCTCACCATACAGGGTGTTCAGCACGTCTCTCAGTCTCGACGGCATCTGCGTCTGCTTTGCACTCACCGCCGCGTTGATTTTCTGCGCCTTCATCTCGTCGCTCATACCCTCGTATGTCGGAATTATCTTCATCAGCAGGTTGGCGTCATTGCCGGTGATGTTTCTCAGAGCCATTGCCAGCTCATACGTCCTTGTTGAGGAGTCAGCCGCTGTTGGCTGACTCCCGTTATAGTACACCGCGTTCCACTTATCTACAATCATGTCGTAGGCAAGCGCACCGTACATCGGTCTTTCATTGTTGGTTATTTCCATAATGATTATCCTTTCTTGATCTCGTTGATTTTGGTCTGCACTCCGATAGCCTCCTGCAGCATCTTGGTGGCGAAGTCATCCACGGTGGACGGGTCAACCGCCTTGCTGTGCATCACCATCGAGCCGTCAGCTTTTTTCACCACCGACAGCAGAGGGCCGTCATACAGTTTCATGTTTCTCACCTTCATCGGACGAGGGGCGGCTTGTGCGAAGTTCACCTTCTTCTCCTTCTCGTCGATGGTTATCATACCTGCAATCGCCTTGAGCGATGCCACTTCATAACAGTCATTCGTGATGACCGTCAGTTCAATGTTTTCTAATCTCTTAATCATTGCTCCAAGTGTTTTTGATTGTTAAACTTATTTCCTTCTCATTCCCGATGAGCCTCATCAG
>JBJEAV010000246.1:30671-41577 GCA_051869395.1 Prevotella sp. | reverse complement strand
TTGATGGTGATGGAGTAGGGCAGTTCCTGCATTTCGCCAAAGTCATCGTATGCCCTCAGTCGGAACTTGTATGTTCCCGAAGGAAGGTTTTCGTATGTGGCGCGTCTTTGGTTGACGGTGAAGTGCCAGTGGTTGTCATATCCTTCGAGGCAGTATGAATATCTGTTTTGGTCCTGATGGAAATAGTCTAACAGTGCAAACTCTATTGAGAATCTGCTTATTGATGCGGGAATGGTGATATTGCGGGTGAATGTCGGCATCTCCTTGGACAACCGGCTGCGGGTGAGAGAGTCAAGGTAGTTGAACGGCTTGTCGTCGAAAGTCAAGTCGGTGATGGCCAGTCGGTTGACTCTTCCTTTCTGATTTCTCATCAGTCCTGGTTCCACGGTGAGTATGCCATCCTTGCATCCTATGAAGAACTTGTCTTTGAATCTGAATATCTCTGAAATGGAAGCGATGCGTCTGCCATGGGCATCCTCATTGGAGAATGTCCTGATTTTGGGGAGTGCCTCGGGGGATTTCTCGTCAAAAACGAGTTGGATGAGTGACTTGTCCGTCAGAAGCCAAATCGCTCCGAGGATATCCTCGGAGATGGCGAACAGGCTGTTCGCCATTATATGATATAAGCCATTGACCGCGACGAAGCGGTCTTCCTCTACTTTGTAGAGGAACAGCGAGCCACTGTTGGAAATTGCCCACAGTCTGTCGTGTGAGTCTTCCATACAGTAGGAGATGTCATCTATGGCGATATTTCTTAATGCGCTTTTGTATTGCTTGTATTTCAAAGAGGTAATTTGTTTCACGTTTCCGCTCACACGGACGATGCCCTCGTTTTCGGTGGCAATCCAGATGTTTCCCTTGTGGTCTTGTGTTATGCCGCGTGCGTCGCAGTTTGAGAAGTTGCGTCCGTTTTCGGTCATGGTGAGCATGAATCCGTTGCCTTTAGTGTCTTGTTTGCCGTTGACGGAGGTTTTCACTCCCACGCCTTCGCGCTGTCCCACCCACACGTTGCCGTCTCGGTCGCAGAACACATAGTTCACATAGTTGTCGGCGATGAATCGCGAGTTGCCAGTATTAAAGATGGTCGCATTTCCGTCTTTCAACATCAGCACACCGCCACTGCTGCTTGCAAACCACAGGCTTCCGTCATTGTTCTGTGATATGGCAGGCACTTGTGCTGTACATACATCGTTGATATTCTTGCAGTTTCGCAGTTCGGGTATGTCGGTGTTATATTTGGTCACCCCTGTTGACGCATTATACTTGGCAATGCCACATGGTTTTAGTGCTATCCAGAAATTCACGCCGTCATCAGTGTGCAGGTCGGTGATAACGCTAATCGGAGTGTTGGCGTTCTTCGTGTTTATCCGCATAATCGGCATTGGCTTCGAGTTGGTGTTGAATCTGAGTATGCCGTCGTTCACTGTTGCTGCAAAGATATGCCCACGTCCGTCGGTAGTTATGTCGCGGCAGAACTTATACTGCCCATAGTTGGTGAATCCGGCATCCATCTTGTTCTGGTCGATGATGCTTATGCCGTTTCTGCTGCAAGCCCATACCGTGTTGCTCACGGGGTCTTCAACCAGCTTGTATATGATGTTGAATTCATTCCCCTTATTATTATAATATTGTACGCGTACATTATTTATATTATTAGGGTTGTCGATACAGGCTATTCCATAACCCCATGTTCCCACCCACAGTCTCTGCTTGCTGTCGATGAGGAGCGAGAAGGCTGAGTTCAAGGGGTTGATTGCAGGATAGTGGTCGATGGTCTTCCTGTCCGCCTGTAGTCTCATCACTCCGTTGCACCATGTGCCGAAGTATATGTTTCCCTGTTTGTCCTCGGCGATGGACTTCACGCTGTAGTCGAAGCCTAAGTCGTAGGTATAGAACGAGTCTTTTTTCTTGTTATACACGCTGAGGCCTCCGTCCGTGCCGATCCACACCGTTCCGTCGTGGGCGGTGAAGAGTGTGTAGATGATTCTCTGGTTGGGTTTGGGCAGCCGGTAGGTCTTGAATGTGCCATACATTTTCGACATCTTCACCAGTCCGTCCCTTGTGCCAATCCACAGGTTGGCGTCGTTGTCCTCGGTGAGAGACACGATGACGTTGTTGGGTAGGATGCTCGGCGAATATGCGTCCGACTTGAATGTGCGGTAGTCATATCCATCGTATGACATCAGTCCCGTGGCTGAGCCTATCCACAGCATACCGTTGCTGTCAACAAAGAGTTTTCCTGATTCGTCTGAGTCGAAGGCATATATCTTGATAGGCACTGCCGACCTGAATTCTATATCGGCAGCCTTGGTGGTTAAAGATGCCAGAAGGATGGTAAATAATATAATTACTCTCATATATGGGTTAGTGATGTGAATGAATTTGGGTGCAAAGATAGTGAATTTATTTGAAATATCGTGTTTTTAATCGAAAATAATGAAAATTACCCCTAAAATAATGGTTTTTACCCCTTGGTTGCACGTTTTCGTCGTAATTTTGCGCCACAATTGAAACAATAACAAAAAATCGTGTAACAATGAGTCGTATAACTGTTATCATTATATCATTACTTGTGGTCTTGCCTGCTCTCTCGTCAGGCAAGACCACCATAAAGTCCGGTGAGATTTGGAAGGACAACCGCGGTGAGCATATCAATGCCCACGGCGGTGGTGTGCTTAAACATGGCAATACCTATTATTGGTATGGCGAGCATAAGGGCGAGAAGTCGAGTGCAGCATTCGTGGGTGTCACTTGCTATTCGTCAAAGAACCTGCGCGACTGGCGTTATGAGGGTGTGGCCCTGAGCGTGGTGGATGAGAAAGGCCACGACCTTGAGACAGGTTGCACTCTCGAGCGTCCCAAGGTTATATATAATAAGGTGACGAAGAAGTTCGTGATGTGGTTCCACCTCGAACTTAAGGGCGAGGGATATTGGCAGGCACGCTACGGAGTGGCTGTGAGCGACTCGCCAACAGGTCCGTTCAAGTTTATCCGCTCTGACAGGGCAAACGCAGGATATTATCCCTTGGACTTCGACGAAGACGATTTGGCTGTGCTCGACACACTCAATGCCGACAACTACAAGGAATGGTGGACTCCCACTTGGCGCGATGCCATAAAGAAGGGACTCTTCCTCAAGCGCGACATGAAGGCGAGGACGCTCGAAGGACATAACCTGCCCGCAGGACAGATGTCGAGGGACATGACACTCTTTGTCGATACCGACGGAAGGGCATACCATATCTTCTCATCCGAAGACAACCTGACATTGCATATAGCGGAACTCAGCGATGACTATCTCTCGCACACGGGACGCTACATCCGTGTTGCCCCTGGAGGTCAGAACGAGGCTCCAGCGGTTTTCCGCCATGGCAACACCTATTGGATGATAACCAGCGGATGCACAGGTTGGGATCCCAATGAGGCGCGTATGTTCTCTGCTCCGAGTATATGGGGACCATGGAAACAGCATCCAAATCCATGCCGAGGTCCTAAGGCAAACATCACTTTCGGCGGGCAGTCAACCTTTGTCCTGCCCACAGATGACGGCAAGTATATCTTCATGGCAGACATCTGGCGACCCAAGCATCCGATAGATGCGCGCTATATTTGGCTACCTATAAATTTTGATAAAGACGGAGTTCCTGTGATAAACTGGCGTGACGAGTGGTAAAAAGGGGCACAAAAGTGTAAAAATAACGATTTGTACCCCTAAAATAACGAATAGTACCCCTCGGAATGCCGAGAAATCACGAACTTTGCACGGAAATAACAACTTTTAATTAACATTATTAATAACAAAAATCAAATGCCTATGTATTTTGGAAAAAAATTACTTATGATGGCCGTCTTGGGCTTGTCTGCGGCAGGCGCAAGTGCGGAGATTGTTGACGGAGTACGTCAGCAGCCTCTTCCAGTGAAGTCAGCTTTGACTTACGGCGAGGCTATGTATTTGTTCAATCAGGGAGCCAAGCAATTCTTCCTGGGAGCAAATGACTGGAACACCCGAGCCAGTGTTGGCGAAAAGGGTTATCAGGTTACTATCACTGACAATGGTGATGGTTCTTTTCTGTTCCAGGACAGAGTGGAAACTCAGAACAATGAAATTAAGTGCGTATTTGCAGATCCTTGGGTTGCAGATGGTGAAACCCTTCCTGCTGGAAATGTATGGGTTGATAACAGTACTGCTCCCAACAGATTCTGGTCTCTTACAAACACAGGTGATGATATCTATCGTTTCTCTGTAAGTTCAGTTAACCCTGACTGTAATGACGCAAATACTGTACTCGGTCTGAAGAAGAGTGAACCTACAAACACTCGTTTGTATTGGAACCTTGCACCAGAGGATGCTATTGCAGACTGGTATTTCGTTACTATCGAGAACTATGAGGCTTATCTGACAGTTTATGCAAACTTTGTTTTAGCCCAGAGCCTCAAATCAGTTATCGACGAGGCCAAGGCAGCAGGTATAGATGTTGCAGCTGAGGAAAAGGTTTATCTTGATGAGTCTTCTTCTACAGACGCAATCAACGAGGCCATTGCTTCTGTAAAGCAGAAAATTTCTTCTGCTGAAGAAGGAAAGGTAACTGCTGACAATCCTGTTGACAAGACCTCAATGATTGTCAATCCAAGTTATGACAGCAACAACAATACTGGTTGGAGTGGTGATGCTCCTGCTTTCCAGTCATATACCGACGCTGAGTTTTATCAGAAGAAGTTCAACACCTATCAGAACATCACAGGTGCGCCTAAGGGAGTTTACAAGTTGTCTGTTCAGGCATTCTATCGTTCTGGTTGGTCAGGCAATGCTTACACTAATTATAAGAACATGACCCAGTATGATGCCAAGATGTATGCAGAGGCAGGTGGTGACCGCGTAACAGCTGACATCGTCAATCCGTTCTCTCAGGCTCTCACTGAGGCAAAGGGTATGAATGAGTCAAGCGTAGTAGGTGATGACGGCGTTACATATTGGATTCCTAACAATATGGAGACAGCCGAGGCTTACTTCATGGACGGTCTATATTATAATAATGTGTTCTTTGCAACTGAGGATGGCGACATGACCATCGGTCTCTACAAGGACAATTCTGACACTCCTGCTGGAAACTGGGTACTCTATGACAACTGGGGCTTGACCTACTACGGTAATGGTGCAGACGCTTACTCAATGTGGCTTGCAGAGGCAAAGAAGGCTGCCAAGGATTACTCAGGTCTTTCTGATGATGTTCTCGTTACAAAGGGTATGATTGACGCTTACAACGAGGCTATTGCCGGTTTGACAATTGCCAACAGCAAGGCAGACGTTCTCGCTGCTGTCAACACCATCAATGAGGAAGTGGCAAAGGTTGATGCCAATATCGCTGCTTGGAAGGCTTATCAGGATCTGCTCGCCAAGGCTTCCATCATTGCTAATGATGATGAAATTGGCGGTCAGGACAAAGAAGATTTGGCTGACTACATCGACCTTGATTCTGAGGACATTATCGGTGATTTGGCTCTCTCAACTGAGGAGATTATTGCTGAGACAGAAAAGGTTAACGCAATGTACGAGGCTGCTATCAAGAATGGTATCAAGGAAGGTTCTGACGTTACAGAAAAGTATCTCGTAAATGCTGACTTCGAGACTGATAATCTTGGATGGATTGTTGAGAAGGCAAGTGGTGGTAATGTAACTTACGGTGGTACTTCTACAAACAAATGCTTCGAGGCTTGGAACAACGCCAAGTTCGATATCTATCAGGAAGTTAAGGACGCTCCAATCGGTGTATATGAGATTTCTGTTCAGGGATTCTATCGTTACGGACGTGGAGCTACAGCATATGAGGCTTATCAGAATGGAATCGCTTCTACGGATGCAGTAAGTGTATATGTAAATAACAGCAATGCACACTTTAAGAACGTATTCGACGAGCCAGTTGCTAATGGTGAGCTTTATACTGGCGGCACATACATTGATCCAAATGAAGAGTACTGGTATCCTAACGATATGACAACCGGTAGCGAGGCTTTTGCTGCTGATATGTACAAAGCTACATCATTCGGTGTTGTTGCCAAGGCAGGTGATGTACTCCGCATTGGTGTCAAGGGTAATACAAGTCAGCTTGGTGACAGCTGGGCTATCTGGGACAACTTCCATATGGTATTCCAGGGCACAAAGGCTGAGGTGGTTAAGCCATTGCTCGAAAAGGTGATTGCTACACTTCAGGAGACTCTTGCTAAGGGTAATGTAGCTGGCAAGTCTGTTATAGCTGATGCAAACGATGCCCTCGCAGCTGGAAATGCAGCTGTTGGTGGTACTGACGGTAAGGCAATGTTCGAGGCTCTCAGCAATATCCTCGCTGCTAACTCAGCAATTGAGGAGTCTGTAGCACTGTTCACTACATTGAACGAAAAGAATGCTGACCTCTATGCTGCATGGATGGCTTCTGTTGCAACAGAGCAAGTAAAGGCAGATGCTGCTGCCCTTTATGACGAAATCGGCAAGGCAATCACAGCCGGAACACTTGAGAATGAGGATGTTGACGCATACTTGGCTAAGATTGAGAAGACTATCGTGCTGCTCGGTATTCCTGCTGAAGCTTCTACCGCTTCTGACGCTAATCCTGTTGACATGACTTCTCTCATCAAGACTCCAAGTTTCGAGAAGGATGGTTCTAACTCTATCGAGGGCTGGAACGCTGACGGCTACAACTTCGGTAACGACGACACTCAGAAGTCTGCTCTGCTCGTTGAGTTCTACAACAAGACATTTGATCTTAACCAGACAATCGTAGGTCTGCCTAACGGTACATACAAGGTGACTGTCAACGCATTCTACCGCTTCGGTGGCACAGCTGATGACTGGGCTAAGTACAACGAGGACAAGAACACTGCAGGTAATGCATTTATGTACGCTACCACAGGTGGCAAGTCAATCAATGTGCCTGTTGCTCTTCTCGCTTCCGGCGCATGTGAGGACAATGGTTTCAGTGGCACATCTAACATCACTGATACCGACCTCTACGTTCCTAACGATATGGTTTCAGCTAATGCATACTTCTCAGAACTCGGTGCTTACCTCAACGAGATTATCGTCAAGGTGGTTGACAACGAGCTGACAATCGGTATCAAGCAGGAAGATAAAGTTTCTAATGATTGGGTAATCCTCGACAACTGGACTCTCACATACTATGGCGAGAACAGCAGCAAGGAAGAAACCAGCAAGATCGACGGTGTTGAGGTTTCAGAGCCTGCAAAGGTAGAGATCTTCAATGTCAACGGTATGAAGACCAAGGGCTTCTCTAAGGGTGTGAACATCGTTAAGATGACATCTAAGGATGGTTCTGTAAGGTTCAGCAAGGTTAACGTTAAGTAAAACCTTTGAGCATAGCATATGATCAAGCAGGAGGCAGATTAAAGCGGTCTGCCTCCCGCTTACGATTTTCAATACTAATCATTACATTCCCTATTATCAATAGTCAAACACTATGAAGAATATTTTTCTAACTGCTTTGTTGTTGGGCGTAACTTACGGCACACAGGCACAAGTTAAAATGACGGTCGATGCATCAAAGCGCGGTCCGATGATTAGCCAGTATCAGTATGGCTTGTTTTTTGAGGAGATTAATCATGCAGGCGACGGCGGTCTGTATGCAGAACTCGTGAGCAATCGCTCCTTTGAGGACGGCACTGCATCATGGAAGGCATACAACGGCGCTACCATAAGTCTTGTGACCGACGACATGCTCAACGATGCCCAGCAGCACGCATTGCAGGTGAGAATATCAGGTGCTTCGGATTCCAAACTTAAGGGAATCTCAAACACGGGCTATTGGGGAATGAACATCCAGAAGGGTGAAACCTATACATTGTCCCTGTGGGTGAAAGGAGATAATGTATTTTCCAATAATATAAAAGCACAACTGCGCGACGAGAACAACACCAAGGTGCTCGGCGAGGCAACACTCGAAGGTGACGTAAGCGATTCCCGTTGGAACAAGCTCACGGCAACAATCACGGCAACTGATTCCGACAAGAAAGGACAGCTACTACTGCTCACGGGCAGCAATGGCCGTCTGACGGTTGATGTCGTTTCTTTATTCCCGAAGACATGGAAGGACCGTCCCAACGGACTGCGTCCCGACTTGGCTCAGCTCTTGGCTGACACCAAGCCGTCGTTCCTCCGTTTCCCCGGTGGATGCTATGTGGAGGGAGAGGGCAGCTACGGCAATGCCTTCCAGTGGAAGAAGACTATCGGAAAGATTGAGGAGCGTCCGGGACATTATAACCAAAACTGGCACTATTGGTCGTCCGACGGTCTCGGCTATGACGAGTATCTGCAGATGTGCGAGGACTTGGGCGCCGCCCCGATGTTTGTGGTTAACATCGGTGTGGGACATGGATTCGCGCTTTCCAAGGATTCAACGGAGATTCTGATTCAGGATGTTCTCGACGCCATTGAATATGCCAACGGCGACGAGACAACGGAGTGGGGTGCAAAGCGCATTGCCAACGGACATGCAGCTCCCTATAACCTTAAATTCCTTGAGATAGGAAACGAGAATTATCAGGCAGGTCTTCATTCCGACTATGCCGAGAGATACAAGCTCTTCTATGATGCCATAAAGGCAAAATATCCCGAGATTATCACTATCGGAAACGTTGAGGCATGGGGAACCGACAATCCCGCATGGGGCAACGAATATCCCGTGGAGATGGTTGACGAGCACTACTACCGCAACTATATGTGGATGCGCGACAACTACAACAAATATGACAACTATCCCCGCACAATTCCCGTTTATAACGGTGAGTATGCCGCCAACGGAGGAGGCTACGGCAGATACGGCAATATGAACAGTGCCCTTGGTGAGGCTGTGTATATGCTTGGTATGGAGCGCAACAGCGACGTGTGCCAATTGGCATCTTTCGCTCCTATCTTCATGCACGAGCAAGACCCATGCTGGCCATACGACATGATTCACTTCAATGCCGCTGACAACTTCGTGACTCCTTCATATCACGTGCAGAAACTCATGAACCTGCATCTCGGTGAGCAGAACCTCCTGTGGACCGAGAGCGGAAACATCGTAAAGGGCAATGGAGCCGCAAAGGTGGGAGTTGGAACATGGGGCACTGTGGCACAGTTTGACAATGCCACATTGACTGACGCCAATGGCAATGCCATTGCCTCAGACGATTTCAGCGGCGATATGGCGCAGTGGACTGCTGGAGAGGGTAACTGGAGCGTGACAAACGGATTCCTGAAGCAGACATCAACTGGAACAAACTGCACGGCTGTGCTGAATGTGGCAGCCAAGGGTAATTATATATATAAGGTTCGCTCGAAGAAGATCTCCGGCGACGAGGGATTCCTCATCATGTTCAACTATCAGGACAACAACAACTACGCATGGTGGAACATCGGCGGATGGGGCAACACACAGCACGCAGTGGAGATATGCACCGACGGCCAGAAAGCAACATACGCCTCAATCAAGGGCAGTGTGGCAAGCAACCGTTGGTATGACGTGGAGATTAGGGTTGTAGATGGCAAGGTGACATGTCTGCTCGACAACGAGGTATGCCATGAGTTTAATCTGCCCGAGGCTCCCGGAGCGCGTGGAGTATATCAGAGCGTACAGATAGACGAGACAAACGGCGAACTGATTGTAAAGGTTGTCAATCCGCACGCCGTGGCCCAGACTATCGACCTGAATACTCTCAATATGAAGATTACCAACGGAACAGTTGTAAGACTCGCTTCCGCCAACGGTACTGACGAGAACACTATGGAACAGCCTTTCAACGTCACTCCTTCGGATGCTCAGGCAGTAAGCGTCATCGACGATACTCACGCCACTCTCGAAATTCCCGCATACTCTCTGAATATCTTCCGTCTCGGAGCCAAGGAGATAGGCAAGGAGGTGAAGACAACATACGCAGAATATGAGAAGGAAGACGAGGGTATGGCAGGTTATCTCTTCGCCCACATGAACCGCAACGGCGAATACACCAACTACGCTCTGAGTCAGCACGGACAGAGCTGGAACGACATACTCAACGGTGCTGAAGTGTTCGACACCAAGGCTAACACTGTTACAGGCGGTATGCGTGACGCTTTCATCACAAGAATGCCTGACGGTAACTTCATGTTCGCAGGTACTGACATGACTTCAAGATTGGGATGGACAAGCAACCATGTGATGGTACTGATGCTTTCTCCCGACCTCGTTCACTGGACAAAGAACGTCAAGATTGACCTTGAGACCCCTGAGAACCTTGAGGCTCTCGGCGGTATCACCGCTGAGCAGATGACAGCCGCATGGGCTCCGCAGATTATATATGACAACGAGAGCGGAAACTTCGTGGTTTATTACAGTGTTGGATTCCCCGACCGTCACCGCATCTATTATACAGTGGTGGACAAGGACTTGAATATCCTCACACTCCCGCAGCTCTACTTCGACCCCGGTTATGACATCATCGATGCAGACATCGTTTGGAACGCCGTTGACAAGCAGTATGTAATGATTTACAAGTGCGAGAAGACTTCAGGCTTCGACCGTGCCACTGCCACACACCTCATACCAAGGGAAGGGGAGACAACAGGTACATGCCAGTGGACAGTAACTCCCGAATTCCACGTGGGTGACAATAACCAGGCTGTAGAGGCTCCCACACAGTGGCGACTCATAGGCAGCGACAAGTGGAAGCTCGCCTATATCAACTACTCCGGCTCTGGCTATGGATATAAGATGCGCGACATGGACGAGCACGGACTCAACGTGGGTGAGCCTGCCCTCATCAGTGGTTTCGTTGCCGCACAGCACGGTTGCATCCTCAAGATAACTGCAGCAGAATATGACTATCTCAAGACATGGGAAAAGGTGAAGACCTTGCTCCCCACAGTGGAAAGCTACTA
>JBJEAV010000246.1:12392-30571 GCA_051869395.1 Prevotella sp. | reverse complement strand
ATCTCAAGACATGGGAAAAGGTGAAGACCTTGCTCCCCACAGTGGAAAGCTACTATAAGGCCTGCAAGGCGGAAGCCATTGGCAAGGCTCTTGAAACAGCAAACAACGCTCTCAACAACAGCACTACCTTTGCCGAGAACGCCAAGGCAATGAATGATGCCCTCGTGGCACTCTCATCTTGCGAAGCAATATACAAGGATTTCATCAAAGATATGGCAGACTCAGGTCAAGCTGTGGATATGACCGCCCTGATGGCAAACCCCGACTTCAGTAAGGGAAGCGAAGGCTGGACAACAAGCGGAAACTTCACCCAGGCTAACGGCTATGTCGCTGAATACTGGAACACTTGGTTCTCTTTCTACCAGACAGTTGAAAACCTGCCGAAGGGAGAGTATGAAGTGGGAGTGCAGAGTTTCTACAGATATGGCTCGATAGATAACGCCCTCAACGCAGTGGCAGGAGGAACGGAGCAGCTCAACGCGGTGTTCTTCGCCAATGGCGAGTCAATGCCTATCATGAGTCTCTACGACGAGAGTGCCGACAGATATAGTGTCAGTCCATACTCATATCCCGATAATGTTCAGGCAGCAAACGAGGCATTTAATACCTACGGCTACTACAAGAATACGCTGAAGGTTAAACTCGATGAGCCAGGTAGTATAAAAATTGGTATAGAGAACCTCAGTCCCGTAAACTCCGACTGGTGCTGCTTTGACAACTTTACCCTGAAATACCTCGGTGACGGCACTGGTATCGACAGCGTGAAATCAGATAACAGGGGTTCTGAAAAGACATACACCCTCGGCGGCATGGAGATAAAAGGCAATGCCAAGACCAAGGGAATAACAATAAGAAATGGAAAGAAAGAAATTAAATAATAACTAAAACTTAAATTGACATGAATTGCAAACTTATCCACAAGGGAGCCTGTAGGCCCACACTTGCAATCGGTCTGATGTTGGCCACGTCAGTTGCCTTCCAGTCATGTCAGGATGACACCCTCACGGGTCAGCCTTCATGGTTGGGCAACTCCATCTATGAGGAGTTGCAGAAAGACGGCAACTACACGGTGACAACCAGACTTATTGACGACCTGGGACTGCACGACCAGATGAGCCGAACCGGTTCAGTGACTTTATTTGCAGCCACCGACGCTGCATTCGATGAGTGGTTCAAGACAAACAAGTGGGGAGTAAGGTCGTATGACAAACTCACCACGGCACAGAAAAAAGACCTGTTGAACAACTCCATGATTAACAACGCCTACCTGATAGAGCTGATGTCTAACGTGAGTGCCGACCCACCTGAGACGGGACTCGCCATGCGTCGAACCAACTCTACCAGCGTCTTCGATTCTGTCTATGTGATGAAGCACGAGGACATGAACGGTACACTGCCGGCATGGGCATGGTATAAGGAAAACAAGAAGGACATCATCCTCTTTAAGGACGGACGCATGATGAGCAACGGTTCAACAGCCGGCCTCTCAGCCCCGATGATTCACTTCCTGCCCGCCTTCATGCGCAAGCAGGCATTCACCGACGAGGATATCACTATTCTCACCAACGGTGTAGCCACCTCTGTAAGTGATGCTTACGTAGCCGGAAGAAAGGTAGTGGAGCGAGACCTCACCTGCAAGAACGGTTATATACAGAAGATGGATGGAGTGGTGGAGGGATTCCCCAATATGGCTGAAATCCTTCGTCAGCACCCCAACACGTCAATGTGGTCGCATCTGATTGACCGTTTCAGTGCGCCTTATTATGACTACTACAAGACGCAGGAGTACAACCGTCTCTACAACCAGAGTGTCGATTCAGTATTTACCCTGCGCTACTTTGCCGATACCCGCAAGGACGGTATGAACGCTGAGTATTATCCCGTGACAAGCGGCAACCCCGTGCCTGTAAAGGTGCCCGCAAAGCTCACCTTCGACCCGGGATGGAACCAGTATATGTATGAGAACACCAGCGGTTACGACCTTCACTATGATGCCGGAGCGATGCTTGTTCCAAGCAACGAGGCACTCGACAAGTGGTGGAACGCCGACGGTAAGGTGCTCAAGGACAAGTATGGCACATGGGACAATGTGCCCGAACTGGTGCTGTCAAAGCTCCTGCGTGTAAATATGCTTGGCACATTCACTGATGCCTTGCCGTCAAAGTTCTCTTCTGTAGTAAACGACGCCAAGGTGTCCATGGGCGTAACCACCGCCGATGTGGATAGCTGCTTCATGGGCTGCAACGGTGTGGTATATCTCACCAACCGCGTGTTCGCCCCAATGGAGTATTCAAGCGTATCGTTCCCTGCTCTTATCCATCAGGACATGATGAGCATTATATACTGGGCTATCGACGAGCTTGAGTTCACCCCTTACCTGAACTCAATGGACTCATACTATAGCCTTATGTTGCCTACCAACAATGCGATGATGTGGTATCTTGACCCATGCTCAGTGGGCGATGCTCAACAGACGCTTTTACAGTTCAATTATGACAACATTGAGAAGAAAGTAAAGGCATCCAGATATGTCTATACCTTCGATGAGAACGGTGAGATTATTTTGGGCAACAAGGTACAGGATAACAACGTGTCAGACGCTATCGTAAAGAACCGTCTGAAGGACGTGGTCAACCAGATGATTATCGTGGGTAGTGTGGAAAACGACTATAGCTACTTCAAGTCGAAGAATGGTACTCCCGTGAGAATAGAGAACGCCGGCAAGCGCGACCAAATGGTTGTCAAGGGCGGATGGCAGTTGGAAAACAATGCCGTGGCAAAGGTTGACTCCATCTATGACATGTCAACTACCGGTAACGGTAAGTCGTACAGACTGAATGAGATGATGCCTATGGCAGCCACAAAGTCTGTTTATCAGCTTCTCAACGAGAAGGAAGAATACTCGGAGTTCCTCAAGTTGCTGAGCGGTTCGGAGAATCTTCCTGCCGACGACCACCTGTTGGTCAGCACAATCTCACTGTCAGGCACCAAGTATAACTGCGTCAACTCTGCTGTTAACAGTAACATCCGTCTCTTCGGTGCATATAACTATACTGTATATGTCCCCACCAACGAGTCGATTCAGAAGCTCATCAACGATGGCGTTCTGCCCACTTGGGAAGACTATGACGCACAGTATGAGATTTCAGAGAATGGTTCAACCGAAGAGGAAAGAGCAGCCGCCAAGGAAGCCTGCAGTATAATTGCCAACCGCATCCTTGACTTTGTGAAGTATCACATACAGGACAACGCAATCGCTGTAAACGGTGCTCCCGAGACTGACTCAGAGGGCGTTGCCATCACCAAGAACAACTATGAGTCGATGATGCTCAACGGCGAGACTAACCGATTCTACAGCCTGGAGGTTGATGTGGCAAACAAGGGACTGACTGTTAAGGACCTTGAGGGCGACACACGCAGTGTAGTGAAGAAGGACGGAATGTATAACAATATCTGTCGTGAATACTGGATTTCTGGTTCACTCTTCAACAAGTCCATCTATACCACCGCCGACGTGCTGGTACACCAGATTGACGGCCCGCTGTTCTACACCGCAAGCCAGAAGACACCTTGGAAGCAGCAGTTAGCGAAATCTAAAGCGAGAAGGAGGTAAGTTATGGAGTATTACATTAAAACAAAACAACAGATGAAGGCTATATTGCAAAAGTCTATGGGACAGTGCCGCACGATGCTGACGGTGCTTGCCCTGCTGGTATGCTCGTCAATATATGCCCAGATTACGTCGGTACACGGTACTGTTGCTGACGATATGGGAGGCTTGATGGGTGCTACCGTCTGTGAGATTGATGCCAACGGGCGTATCATCAACTCTACGATAACCGACATGAACGGTAACTTCACCATGAACGTGAAGAACGCAAAGAACAAGATCCGTTTCAGCTACGTAGGTATGAAGACCCAGATACTGGCTATCAACAAAGCCGTGTTCAACATTAAGATGTTGTCAGCAACGCAAATCAAGGAAGTGACCGTAGTGGCTAAGAAGCGTACTGGCGGTAACAACCTCGGTATTCCTGAGCGCGAGGTGTCATACGCCACTCAGTCTATCTCGATGAAAGAATTTGCAGGTCTGCCCATCACCTCTGTGGATGAGGCTCTTCAGGGACGTATCGCCGGTCTTGACATTATCGGTAACTCCGGTGACCTCGGTTCGGGCTCTACCATCCGTCTGCGTGGTACATCTGCATTGTCCTCTCTGACAAATGCCGACCCGCTTATAGTTGTCGATGGTAATATCCGCAGTGTGGATATGTCAAACTTCGACCTTGGCGGTGCCAATGACGAGAAGTTTGCCGAGTTGCTCAACATCAACCCTGAGGACATCGCCGACATCCGCGTGCTGAAGGATGCCGCCGCTACTGCCGTATATGGTAGCCAGGGTGGTAACGGTGTTATCGAGCTTACCACAAAGCGTGGTTCTATGGGTGCCCCGAAGGTGTCTTACTCTCTCAAGATGACCGCCACACACCAGCCTAAGGGATATGACCTTCTGAGCGGTGACGACTATACCATGATGCTCAAGGAAAGCTACTTCAATCCTACACAGGACGACAGCCGCAGCCAGAGTATCAAGGAAATCAACTACGACCCCAACTTCTCGGAATACGAGCAGTATAACAACAACACCGACTGGCGCAGTGCCGTGACACAGACCGGTCTTCGCCAGAACCACTACGTGTCAATCACTGGTGGAGGTGAGAAGGCTTCGTTCCGTATCGGTGGTGGTTTTGACAACGAGACCGGTTCGGTCATCCAGCAGAAACTGAGCCGTTTCTCCACACGTGTGGCACTCGACTACTATGTCAGCGAGCGTATCAAGGTGTCAACCAACTTCGCCCTGACTTACACCAAGAACAAGCTCAACAGTGACGACCTCCTTGCCATAGCAATGAAGAAGATGCCTAACATGAGCATCTATGAGCAGGACCCCATTACAGGCCAGGACACTGACCGCTACTACCAGATGCTTCAGACGGCATCCGACGTGTTCGACAAGAACCAGAAGACATACGTCAACCCTGTGGCAAGTGCTTATCTCGCCAAGAAGGAGCGTCGCACCTACGACCTCTCTCCTGAGCTTATCATCAACTACCGACTTCTCGGTATCGACGATTCACACACACGTCTCGACTGGCGCGGAAGCGTGTATATGAGCGTGTTCAACCAGTATGACGACGCTTTCTATCCATCTGAGCTTCGCACAGTGGATTGGCACGACGGTGTGAACACCGCTTCTTCGGGTAGCTCGAAGAGCGTGGCTTTCAACACCAAGCAGACTCTTACCTTCATACCTCATTTCGACAATGAGGACCACTCGCTCTCGATGATGGGACGTTTCGAGTTGAACTCTGGTACGTCAAGCGGACAGTCAAACGGTGCCAAGCTGTTGCCTTCAGGCGGTATCGAGAGTCCTGACGCAGGCGGTGTGAACACCGGTCTTTCTTCATGGTACTCACAGTGGCGCTCAATGTACTTCACCTATTCTATGCACTACGCATACAAGGGCAAGTATATGTTTGACTTCTCCGTGCGTGCTGACGGTACCACGAAGTTCGGTCCGGGCAACCGCTGGGGTTACTTCCCCGCAGTGTCATTGCGTTGGAATATCGTTGACGAGCCGTTTATGGCACCGCTCCGCGAAAAATGGCTCTCCATGCTCTCTATCCGTCCAAGCTGGGGACGCGTGGGTAACCAGCCCAACCAAGACTACCTCTACACCAGTAAGTATGCCTCGGGCAGCAGATACCTCGACATGGCTACCATGTACCCCGTGAATATCCGTCTGACCGACCTTCGCTGGCAGATTAACTCAAGCTACAACCTCGGTATTGACATCGGTCTGTGGGACGACAAGCTGACCCTCACACTTGAGGGTTATCACTCCACCACCTCAGACATGCTCCTTAGCAACTACCGCATACCGAGCAACTCAGGTTATATGACCGTTCCTTACCACAACAACGGTAAGATGAGAAACATCGGATGGGAGTTCCACTTCAATACCCGCAACCTTATCAAGGTGGGCAAGGTGACCATCGACATGAACGCTAACTTCGGTAACAACCGCAACGAAATCCTCGAGATGGACGAGTATGTCATCAACTCGCTCAACTCCACCTATGCCTACGGCAACGGAGAGTGGTTGCGCCGCGTGCAGCTGAACAACCCGCTCGGTGCTATCTATGGATTCCGCTGCAAGGGAGTATATCAGTATAACTACGAGACCTTCAAGGATATGAACGAAGAGGAGCGTGCAGCCTTCATCGCTGCAGGCAAGACCGCCCCGGTGGCATTCAATGCCGATGGCAAGGTCATTATCGACGCCGAAGGTAATCCTCTGAGAATGCGCTACAACTATAATAACGAAGGTACGGGCAAGAACTATCCGTTCACGGGTGGTGACGCCATCTATGAGGATATCAACCACGACGGTAACATTGATGCCCTCGACATCGTTTATCTTGGTAGTTCACTGCCAAAGCTCACCGGTGGTTTCGGATTCAACTTCATCTACAAGGACTGGCGACTCTCCACACAGTTCACATACCGCGTGGGCAACAAGATTCTGAACATGGCACGCCTGAATGCCGAGTCGATGACCGGTAATGACAACCAGAGTCAGGCAGTCAACTACCGCTGGCGCAAGGAAGGTGACGTGACGTCTATTCCGCGTGCAATGTATGGATCGACCTCCAACTACAACACGCTTGTCAGCGACCGTTTCGTGGAGTCAGGTTCTTATCTGCGTATGAGCTATATACAGCTCTCATATACACTGGGCAAGAAGATGCTGAAGCCCCTTGGACTCAACCGCATCGCCCTTTATGCAAGTGCCAACAACCCGTTCATCATCACGAAGTATTCGGGTGTTGACCCTGACATCACCGCCAGTGGCTATGACCCGGCTATCGACTGGGCACAGACACCTCGCTCACGTTCATATACATTAGGTATCACAGTAGATTTTTAAGCAACGACGTTTATGAAATTCAGAAACATATTATATTCTATCGCCGGAGGTTTGGCTGCCATTACAGGCATGTCATCGTGCAGCGACTTCCTCGTGGTAGAACCGCAGAACGAAATCATCCTCGAGAAATTCTGGAACGAGAAGGCCGACGTGGATGGTATTATTGCCGGATGCTACTCTGGTATGCAGTCGGACAATATCCTTATGAGAATGATGATATGGGGTGAGTTCAGAAGCGAGAACATCTCGCGAGGACAGAACCTCGACAAGGACGTGAACCTTGAGAATATCCTCAAGGAAAACCTCACAGCCTCCAACTGGTACACCACATGGGACCAGTTCTACCAAATCATCAACAGATGCAACACCGTCATCAAGTATGCTCCGTCGGTGGCTGAGAAAGACCCGAACTTCAGCGAGAGTGAACTGAGGGCTGACATTGCCGAAGTGACCGCACTGCGCTCGCTGTGCTATTTCTATCTTATCCGCACTTTCCGTGACGTGCCTTATTCAACAGAGGCATTCACCGACGACGACCAGACGATGGACTTGCCTGCAACAAGTTTCAACAATGTGCTCGACAGTCTTATCAACGACCTGGAGAGAGTGAAGGGCGACGCAGTCACCAAGTACCCCGCCTCTTCAGCCACTAAGAAACTCTATCAGACAGCACGCATCACCCAGCAGGCCATCTATGCCATGCTCTGCGAGATGTATCTCTGGAAGCAGGACTACAACAACTGCATCCGTTATGCCGACCTGATTATCGAGGCTAAGAAGAAGCAGTATCAGGAGGAATACGGCAACTCATCGACAAGTGAGTTGACCCGCACCAACGGTTATCCTCTCATCTCATGTGCCTATGCCAATTCAGCCTCTATGTACGGCAATGCCTACAACCAGGTGTTCGGTGAGGGCAACAGCACTGAGAGTATCTTCGAGCTGACATTCATGCCCGACGACAACATGCCGAGCAATGGTGCAGTGAGCCTCTGCTACGGTAACAGCAAGAATGCCGGTTACATGGGCTATGCCTCAGTGTCTTCATTTATCGGTGATGACGTGGAGACCAAGGCCTACTCGATATTCGCCAATGATTATGACGCCCGTGCATACGAGAACGTGATGGGTAGCGTAATCGCGAAATACACCCATAGCATGACTCAAATCTCGTTCTCGTCTTCCAGTCCAACAATCTTTACATCAGGATGGTACTACGAGGGCAAGGTGAAGTCCAACTGGATTATCTACCGTCTCAGCGACATCATGCTGATGAAGGCAGAGGCATTGACACAGCTGATGAGCAACGAGACCAACTTCACCGAGCAGGACGAGAAGTATTATCAGCAGGCATTCTCACTTGTTAATGCAGTGAATAAACGCTCACTTTGCCAACCTCTTGCAAACATGAAGGACACCCTCGATGCCAACAATTATAAGAGCAAGGAGCAGATAGAGACCTTGGTGATGCTTGAGCGTCAGCGCGAACTGATGTTCGAGGGCAAGAGATGGTATGACCTCGTGCGCCGCTCGATGAGAGACGGTGAGACTTCGTTCCTCAGCCGTCAGGTGCTGCAAAAGTTCTCAAGCAACACTTCCGCCATCCAGGACAAGTTCAGAAAGATGGATGCTATCTTCTGGCCGTACAACGTGGATGAGTTGAAGGTGAACAAGAACCTCAAGCAGAATCCCGCCTTCGGCAGCGGTGAATCCGGAAATTATGAGAAGAACTAACGTAAAAGAGTATATAACATGAAAAGAATTAAATATATCCTTCTGTGCGCACTGTGCGCAATGAACGGCCTGCTGTTGACAGGATGCTCTGACGAGCCCTCTGCCGAGAACTTCTACACGTTCACGGGAGAGATGATGAGCGACTACATCAACAACCGACCGGAATACAGTGACTTCGCATACATAGTGGACCAGGCAGGCTTGACCGACTTGCTTTCGGCTTACGGTCACTACACCTGTTTCCTGCCCTCGAATGAGGTGATGGCAAAATTCCTGCAGAAGAAGGGCCTAAACTCCGTGGAGGACCTCACCAAGGAAGAGTGCGACACTATCGCGAAGACACACCTTGTTAACAATATGTACGCCACGCTTGACATGAACGACGGTACGCTCAATACCGCCAACCTTAACAAGCGTTACATACAGATTACGCATACCACCGACGAAAACCTCAATGCAGTGGTGGAGCTTAACCGTATGTCGAAGATTATCTTCGAACTCAAGGACGACTCAGTGGAGAACGGTATTGTTCATCCTATAGACATGGTGCTCGAGAACTCCAACAGCTCCATTTCCGACGTGCTCAAGGACAACGACCGCATCAGTATGTTCTATGAGTGCCTCGTGGCTACAGGACTGCGTGACACCCTCATCAAGGTGAAGGACGAGAAATACGATGCATCTAAGTATGGTACATATTCTTATACGTCAGACTTCTGGCACGAGATTGCAGTGGCTCCGGACGAGAAGAAATACGGATTCACAGTCTTCGTGGAGCCTGATGACGTGATGACGAAAAAGTTAGGCGAATACGGAGTTGCCACTGGCGGTGACAACGTGAGGGCAATCTATGACCTTGCCTGCAAGATCTACGACCCTGTATTCGGTAATGATGCTGACTATCAGGCTGCCCATGACTTCGACAAGATTACCGACCGCAATAATCCCCTCAACATGTTCATCGCTTACCACATCCTTACTCGCGATGTTATTGGCTGGAACAAGTTGACACCTCTCGAACTACATTCTGGTATCGTGGATGGAGCCATCGGTATCAAGACCGACAAGATGACCCCCAACGACTGGTATGAGACAATGCTGCCGCGCACGATGATGAAGATTGAGCAGGCAACAATCCGATCGTTCCTTGGCAATGCCGAACTCGGACAGCGCTATGTCAACCGCCGTGTGGATGAGAAATACCAGGTTGACGGAGCAAAGATTCTGCCGACAGTGGAAGATAAGTACATACAGGACGCCCCCAACGGTCGCTATTTCTACGTGGATGACATCGTGGCTTTCAGTTATGACACTCAGAACAAGGTCATGAACGACAGAATACGTATGGACTTCGCCACCATCTTCCCCGAGGTGATGACCATGAACATGCGTCTGAACGGTGACCCGACAAAGGATGACGAGAGTGCAAAGGCCGACCAGACCTTCAAGAACGGTAAGAACTACTGGTTCCCCAATGGATATCTCGACAACGTGACCATGCGCGGCAACGGTACACTTGTGTATCGCCGTCCCCACTGGAACTTCTGGTCGTATGAGGGTGACGAGTTCAACCTCTTCGGCGACTATGACTTCACGTTCCGTCTGCCGCCGGTGCCCTACGAGGGTGACTATCAGATACGTCTCGGTTTCTGTGCCCTTAACACCCGTGGTGTGGCTCAGGTTTATTTCGACGGCAAGCCTCAGGGCATTCCTGTGGATATGCGCAAGCGTCTTGACGACGAGTCGGTGATGGGTGCACAGTTTGGTGTGAAAACATGGGCAAACATGACAGACGAGGAGAAGGCTGAGGACCAGAAGATGCTGAAGAACCTCGGTTACTATCGTGGTGCATACGGAGGCTATCACTCCAACGGTTCGGTCATCAACGAGTTTGTTGACAACCCCCGCACCTACCGTCTTGTGTTGTGTACCGTACACATCAATCCCAAGACCGACCACTACCTCCGCATCCGTTGTACCTCTACCAGCAAGTTGGGTAACAACAACGAGTTCATGATGGACTATCTTGAGATTGTGCCAAAGAGCGTTTATGGTGTTAACACCGCCGGCTCGATGGAGACAGACCTGTAAAAACAATGACAATAAAGAAAAAGTGTTATGACAAAGTACAGTAATATATATAATAAGGTGTTGGGAGCAATGGCAATTGCTCTCAGCATCACCTCCTGCACTGACACATGGGATGACCACTATAACATTGGCAGTACATACAGCGGCAATCTCTGGGAGTCTATTTCGACAACCCCGGAATTGTCCAATTTCGCCAATGTGGTTAAGGCGTGCGGATATGACGCATCGTTGGCAAGCTCGCAGATGTTCACCGTGTTTGCTCCCACCAATGCCAACTTCACCGAAGCACAGGCCCAGGAGCTGATAAGCGTGTATCAGCAGGAGAAGAACCAGAATATCAAGAACAACGACAACACCGCCATCAAGGAGTTCGTGCAGAACCATATCGCCCTTTACAATTATTCGGTATCGGGCAACAGCAACGACTCTATCGTGATGATGAACGGCAAGTATATGCCCTTGACCTCCAACTCACTCGGCGGTCAGTCGATGACCCTCGCAGGCAATGTCGGCAACGGTGTGCTCTATACTCTCGACAAGAAGGTGGATTACTCTCCCAACGTCTTTGAGTATCTCAAGAAGGATGCGGAGCTTGACTCTGTTGCCAACTTCCTCTATGAGTTCAACCAGTACGTTTTCGACCCCGCACTCAGTGTGCCGGGAGAAATCAAGGACGGACAGACTCATTATCTCGACTCAGTGTCGGTACTCGAGAACGAGATGTTCAGTCATCTCGCTGCCAAGTTGGCTTCTGAGGACAGTACCTATTGGATGGTTGTTCCCACCAACGACGAGTGGAACAGGCTCGTGCCCGAATACGAGAAGTATTACCAGTATGACAAGTCAGTGGCAAAGCGCGACTCGATGCAGTATGTGAACGCACGTCTTGCCCTGCTCCGCGGAACGATTTTCAGCCGCACTCAGAACCCCGACAGAACTGTAAGGGACTCTGCCATGTCAACAAGTGCTGCCAGATACGAATCCCGTGTGTATTTATATGGTTCTGCCGATGCCAGGTACTATCAGTATGACAGACCGTACGATGCTGGTGGCGTGTTCACCGAGATTCAGGATTGCGAGTGCAGCAACGGTAAGGTGATGAAGACCAACAAATGGAAGATTGACAAGAAGCAGACCTTCCTGCAGTCAATCATCTGCGAGGGTGAGGACAACGAGCGTCTCGACTCCGTTGATCAGTTGACCACCAACACTCCTCTCACCATTGTCAGGGTGGCACAGAACAACCCATACTATGGCAAGGTGTCAAGCAACAGTTATGCGGAGATTACTCCGGCGCGTGGTGCCGCAAGTAACATCAAGGCAGTGTTCAATGTCCCCAGTGTGCTCTCAAACATCGGTTATGACATCTATATCACAACCGCTCCGGCACTTGCAGGCGACACCTTGGCGACAGACGCTTCACGCCTGCCCACCAAGTTCCGCGTGAGAATGGCATACAACGACGAGAACGGCAGACAACCGTCGAAGGAGAGCGACTGGATTGTGCTGCAGAAGGAACTGACCACTACAGCCGACGAGGTGGATTGCTTCAAGGTGGCTGAGAATGTACAGATACCGTTCTGTTCCGCCGGTGGCGAAATAGCTCCACAGGTGAAGCTCATTCTCGACACACGTGTAAGTAACAATGATGTGAAGAACGGTAAGTTCAACCGAATACTCCGCATCGACAGTATCGTCTTCAAACCGCATGAAGAGGAATAATACTCTGTTTCATCATTTAAAACAACTGCAATATGAAATTCAAGAATATAACATCATATAATCATATCCGCATACAGGCAGGCACCGTTTTCTGTGCCCTTGGCATTGGTATGCTTGCCTATCCTGCAAGCGGTTTCGCCCAGGAAGACGAAACTGATGATGTGAGTGTGACGGCAAAGAAAAAGCCTGTTGTCAAGCAGAAGAAATATGCTGTGCGTAGCATCAAGGGACGTGTGACCGACGCTGCCAACAAACCGCTGTTCGGTGCCATTGTTGCCGCATCAGGTGTGGATGGCTACAGTGCATTGACCGAAGAGGACGGTACGTTCAAGCTCGACGTGCCTGTGTTCGCCAGCTCTATCACCGTCACCGAACCTAAGCACAACCGCGTGGTTAAAGGTTTGGTGGATGGAGAGGAGCAGGGAGAAATCACTCTCTATTCCACCGTCTTCACTCCTGAATACACCAAGGAACTGGAGTCGGGCAATGCCAAGATTGCCACTGACTTCAACTATTCTCCCTCGGTGAACGTCAAGGAAGACATACAGAAGCAGCTCGGTGCATTCGCCTATACCCAGCAGCGCAACGGTATGCCAGGTATCGGTTCCAACATCTTCATTCAGGGTCTTAACTCCCTGAATGTAAACGCCCAGCCGCTGATTGTGGTTGACGGTGTAATCGTTGACCAGCAGTATGGAAGAACGATGATTCATGACGGTTTCACAAATGACATCCTCTCGAACATCAGTCCAGCCGACATAGAGAAGGTGACAGTGCTGCGCAACGGTACAGCCCTCTACGGCGCCAAGGGTGCAAACGGTGTTATCGTCATCGAGACACGCCGCTGCAAGAGTATGGCTACACGTATCTCCGCAACGGTATCAGCAGGTGTCACCCAGTTGCCCAAGTTCATCGACATGATGGATGCGGAGCAGTATCGTGGCTACGCATCCGAGATGCTTAAGACCACCGACACCAAGATTCGTGAGTTCAAGTTCCTCAATGCCGATCCCAACTACTACTATTACAAGCAGTACCACAACAATACCGACTGGAAGGACATGATTTACCGCACTGCCTTCACCCAGAGCTACGGTATAAATGTGGAGGGTGGTGACAACGTGGCTACCTACGACCTTTCCGTTGGTTACACCAATGCACAGAGCACATTGGAGTATAACAACATGGGACGACTGAACATCCGATTCAACACCGATATCAACTTGCTCAAGAACCTGTCGGTGCGTTTCGATGCCTCGTTCTCCAACCTCACACGTAATATCCGCGACGATGCCGCTCCTTCAGGTTATGACGAGGGAACACCTACATCACCGGCATTCCTCGGATATGTGAAGGCTCCGTTCCTCAGTCCGTATGCCTACGGTTATGGAGTAATCTCTGACTCACACTTCGACATCGAGCCAGAGAGCTACCTCAACGAGGCGATGGCAAACTATGCCAACTACAACTGGCGACTTGCCAATCCTGTAGCCCTCAACGAGTATGGCGAGGCAGAGAACAAGAACCGATTCGAGAACTCACTGCTCAACCTGGCAGTGACTCCCAAATTCAAGGTGAACGACAACCTCACCATCAGCGAGCACTTCAGCTACAGCTTGGTGAACACCAATGAGAAGTACTACATTCCTATCAACGGTGTGCCCGAGTACTACGTGACCGCCGTGAACGGATACCGCACAAATGAGGTACGCTCACTCTTCTCAAAGCAGAACTCAGTGATGAGCGACACACGCATCGACTGGCACAACCGCTATGACGCACACAACATCAGCTTGTTCGCAGGTGCGAGAATCATGTGGGAGACCTATACCCTCAACAGCCAGTTGGGTTACAACACCGGTAGCGACAAGACTCCGTTCATGAGTTCAAGCCTTATGAATGCCGACTCTTTCGGTACAAGTGACAACTGGAACTCCATCGCATGGTATGCACAGGCAAACTATGACTATATGGGCAAGTACTTCCTCCAGGCAAACCTCACTGCCGAGGGTTCTTCACGCTTCGGTGAGGATGCCGACGGACTGAAGGTGTTTGGTGCCTCTTGGGGTATCTTCCCCGCAGTACAGGCATCATGGGTGCTGACCAACGAGCCTTGGCTTGCCAAGTCGAACATCGTCAACTACCTGCGCCTCACTGCAGGATATGACGTGAGCGGTAATGACGACATCGACTACTACGCAGCACGCAGCTACATGCGCTCTAAGCTCTTCCTGCACGCACTCTCAGCCCTTACACTCGACGGTATCGGCAATACCGAGATCAAGTGGGAGACAACACGCCGTGCCAACGTAGGTATCGACGTCAACCTCTTCAACAACCGTGTGAACCTCTCGCTCAATGCATACAAGAGCTGGACAAGTGACCTGCTCACACTGCAGAGCCTCAACTTCCTCTCAGGACTTGACACCAACTGGTCAAACGGCGGTAAGCTCGAGAACACCGGTTTCGACGTGGCTGCAAGCGTGAAGGTTATCTCCACCAAGGACTGGAACTGGCAGTTGGGTGCAAGTGTAGGTCACTACAAGAACAAGATTACCGAGTTGCCCGACAACCGCACATACTTCGACAACGAGTACTACGGTGCCACAATCCGCTCTGAAATCGGTCAGGCTGCCAACCTCTTCTATGGCTACAAGACCAAGGGCGTGTTTGCCACTACCGAGCAGGCTGAACAGGCAGGACTCTACGTACTCGACGACAACGGTGTGACAAAGCACTACTTCGGTGCCGGTGACATGATTTTCGAGGATGTGGATGGCAACCACGAAATCAATGAGAAGGACCGAATGGTAATCGGCGACCCGAATCCCGACATCTACGGTAATATCTGCACATCTGTGTCATACAAGAACTTCAAGCTCGACGTGAACTTCAACTACAGCCTCGGCAACGACGTGTATAACTACATGCGCTCACAGCTCGAAGGCGGTAGCCGCTTCATGAACCAGACCACCAACATGCTGAGCCGCTGGCAGGCAGAGGGTCAGGTGACATCAGTGCCGAAGCTCACCTTCCAGGATCCGCTTGGCAACTCACGCTTCAGCGACCGCTGGATAGAGGATGGTTCTTATCTGCGCCTGAAGACCGTGACACTGAGCTACAACCTGCCGATGAATTCCACATTCATCCAGGGACTGGAGTTCTGGGTGCAGGCAAACAACCTCTTCACCATCAGCAAGTACTTAGGCTCCGACCCCGAGTTCTCATCCACCACTTCCGTCATCGGTCAGGGTGTTGACCTTGGCAGTCTGCCACAGAGCCGCAGCTTCTCAGCAGGTGTGAAAATCAATTTGTAACGTAACATAAATATCAAGAACGATATGAAAGCAAAATATATTCTTTGCGGTGCTCTTGCCACCGCTTCGATGATGTTCTCTTCATGTAGTGATTTCTTCGACCAGGAGTCAAAGCATGTCATCTTTACCGATGACATGCACATTGACAGGGCATCTGACTCAATATTCTCGCTCACCGGCATCATGCTCAAGATGCAGGCTCTCGGCGACCGCACCGTTCTGTTGGGAGAGGTGAGGGGAGACCTTGTGGATGTGACCAATGCCGCCAATGCCGACCTTCGTCAGCTTGCGCAGTTCAACATCAGCGACGATAACAAGTATAACAGCCCAAAGGATTACTATGCCGTAATCAACAACTGCAACCTGTATCTCGCCAAGGCTGACACCGCCATACGCAACAGTAGCAACAACCAGCTGTTTATCAAGGAGTATGCCGCTGTGAAGGCTTATCGTGCATGGACATACCTGCAGCTTGCCATCAACTACGGAAAAGTGCCCTTCGTGACTGAGCCTATCACCACCAAGGACCAGGCCAACGCACAGTATGAGACCAAGGACATCACTGACCTCTGCAACTGGCTTGTGAGTGACATCGCTCCTTACGCCGACGTTGCAAAGCCGTCACTCGGAGACATCGGTATCACCGACTCGCGTTTGCTCTATTTCCCCATCTATCTGTTGATGGGCGACCTGAACCTCTGGGCTGGCAACTATAAGGATGCCGCTCTCTCATACTACAGGTATATCACCACAGCCAACGGCGGTAACTCGGTATTCCCTACACAATCGACCCGTTGTGCATGGGTGGGGACCAACTGGAACAGTTATATGAATAACTGGTCAGGTTGGTTTTCAAATGAGAGATTTACTGACGACCGTGAGAACATAACGATGATTGCCGGTGACTCTATCCCCTCTGACGGTAACTACAGCCAGTTGCGCAATATCTACAACAGTAGTGAGGACAACAATTACAAGGTGAGCCTCGTGCCGTCGCAGTCGCTAAAGGACCTATCAAGCTCACAGGTGTATTGTCAGGTGATGGACAACGGCAGGGACACTATCTATGCTCCTTCGAATCTCTCGAATGGACGTGCGGGCGACATCCGTCTAATGTCATGCTGGAACTCTCGCGAGAGGGTATATAACGGCAATACCGTTACAGACCAGACCATTTATAAGTTCATGACGCGCAATATCCATATATATCGCCGCGCTATGGTCTATCTGCGTCTTGCCGAGGCTCTCAACCGTGCCGGTTATCCGCACTTTGCTTACGAGATTCTCTCCGAGGGTGTAAACAACAGTGTGATTGAGCGCGATGTGCTGCCTTATTGCACCAATGCCTCTGACTCTGCGTTTGTAAGGCAGTTTAACTTCCCCGCAAGTACATCCAACGGATATATCGTGTGCAATGTGACAAATACTAACCAGAACTATAACACTATCGGTCTGCACTCGCGCGGTTCAGGCTGGAGCCAGTGCAACAAGTACTATCTGATGCCCGACGACCCGACACTATCAGGTCAGGCACTGCTCGACTATCAGATCAGCAAGGTGGAGGATATGATTGTTGATGAGGGCGCACTGGAGTTTGCCTTCGAGGGAACCCGTTACTACGACCTTCTGCGTGTCGCTCTGCGACGCAACGACCCAAGTTATCTCGCCGACAGGATTTACAACCGCCGCGGTGCCGACAAGGCAGCCGAGGTGAGAGGCGAGATCAAGTCCGACCTTAACGACATGAACAACTGGTTCCTGTCGTGGGGTGGAAAGATTGGAATGAGATAGTTTATTCTAAACAAGATTGCCCATGATAACGCTGAAAAAGATTGTTTTTTCATTAATATCATTACTGACTGCCGGTCAGGCGGTAGGAGCCAACACTTCTACCGCCGTTGACCAGGTCACGTCAGCAGTGACTGTTGCCGATGATGTGGATTACCACATCACCGGCTCTGTGCCTTTTACTGCGGATGGCAGTATTGACATCACTGCCACCGACCATGCCGTTATCATCTTTGACAATGTCAAGCCGTCCAAGCTGCTTGCCTATCTGAAGTATATCAAAATCAACGGAGCTGATGCCGTGAACAACTCCACCTGTCAGGTGAAGATATACAACCGCGGCTCAATCCTCCTGCCTTATTCCAAGGACATCAAACCGCTGACTGTGTATAGCGGCACAAACTTCACGGGCACAGCAGTGAATGACTTCGGACTGGAGCATAAGGGTGGATTCATGAATACCCTCACGGAGGCAAAGCTGAACAACAAGATTCGCAGCTTCAAGCTGAAGAGAGGGTATATGGTGACGTTCTCCA
>JBJEAV010000246.1:0-12292 GCA_051869395.1 Prevotella sp. | reverse complement strand
AACAACAAGATTCGCAGCTTCAAGCTGAAGAGAGGGTATATGGTGACGTTCTCCACACGTGCCGGAGGCTATGGCTACAACCGCTGTTTCATTGCCGACAATGAAGACCTTGAGATAGCCGAGATGCCGGCGATACTCGACCGTAGCATATCCTCATACCGTATCTTCAAGTGGAACGATACAGGCAAGAAAGGTCTTGCCAACGACACAAGGGCGGAGCCTAACAATGCCCTTGGCTCGACGTGGTGCTACTCTTTCGGATTGGGTGAGGACACAGGTATCGACCGTGAGTGCGTGCCACATCATATCTATGAGGGATGGCCCGCCATCGCCGATTGTGCAAAGACAAACTACACCACTTCTTCGCCCACGATGAAGACAAATAACGAGCCGGGAAACTCTGCCGACGACCATCCCCAATCGGTGGCTACGGTATTGGCTAACTGGGAGCAGCACATGGCTACTGGTATGCGTCTCTGCTCACCGTCTTCACACGACGGTAGTCTCGCATGGTTGAAGGAGTTTATGGACTCCATTGACGCACGTGGTTGGCGTTGTGACGTTCTCGATGTACATTCCTATTGGCCATCGGGCAGTTTCTATGGTTTGCAGGGATGGTATGACAAGTATCACCGTCCGATATGGATTTCTGAGTGGTGCTGGGGAGCTTCGTGGAACCGTAACGGTGTGTTCAATCCTTCGCTCTCCGACAGTGAGGCAATGTCGCAGAATGCCGCTATGGTGAAGGAACTCTGCGAACTGATGGACGGATATGACTTCATCGAGCGTTATTCGTTCTGGAACTCAGAGGCAGACCGCTCAAAGCTCTATCTCAACGGTCAGCTTACTGAAGCAGGCAAGAACTATGCAGCACTGGAGGGAAAGGTGGGATATAACCGCAAGTATGACTATGTTCCACGTATTCCTAAGGTTAAGGGTGCTCCTTACAATCTCTCCTGTGTATATGATGCAGCAAATGGAGTGTCGGTGTTGACTTGGCATGAGAAGAACGGCGAGTACAACAAGAGCATGACTATCGAGCGTCGTGAGACAGGCAAGCCATGGCAGACTCTCGTGGAGATTGACTTGGAGGAAGACGAGGCTGACTATACATACGAGGACAAGGAAACCTTCTACGGTGCCGAGTACCGCATACATGTCATTTATGCCGACGGCAAGGACTACTACACCGCAAAGACAGCGAAGGCAGTGCCCGCAAGTCTTTCTGCCGGTGATGCAGTGTCAATCGACGGTAATATATATTATATAGGTGGAAACGTGTTGCCCAATGGTGACTTCGACTTCGGCACTATGGGATGGACCAATGGTGAGGGAAGTGAACTCTCACTGCCGCATTTCCAAGTATTTGACAATGGCGGTTATGACGGCAAGACTTATCTGCAGGCTTATTCCCATGAGACTGACGATAATGCAGGTTCGCTGAAGACCATAGTGGATGTCGTTCCCGGTGCTGACTATTACTATTCCGCTGCATCCATTTATGACGGAATGACATACAACAAGCTGAGCCTCACCACCGACGGTACAAAGGAAGACGAGGTGGTGGCAAGCATGTCCAACTATTCCATCTGGACAAAGTATGACAAGAAGTTCAATACCGGCACTTATTCCAAGGCGATGCTTTCGTTCCGTTATCTCGGTGCAAAGGCCTGCTTCGACCAGTTGAGTATCTCACGTCTGTTTGACAATAAGTCTGATGCCGTTGTCGATGGAGTGAAGGCAGAGAAGCGTCGTGCAGAGATGCTCCTGAAATACAACACCCGCATACCTTCGCTCAATGACGAACTCACATCTGTTATGTCCTCAGCTACGGATGACGAGCAGTCTCTCTCGATGCTCACCACCACTGTCAATAACATCATTGACGCCCTTCGCCTCAAGAACTATGTGGATTCAGTTGCCATTGTATATGAGGCTGTGTTCGCTGAGGGACTTGACGGAACTGCTGAGATTGGTGATGCTTTGGATAGGATAGCTAAGGCATCGTCCTCCGCAGAGTATGTCAACGAGGCATTGTCGCTGAAGGAATTGGTGGCAGTATGGCTTCCGTTCTCCGAAGTGCAGATGATTCAATATCCTACGTTTATCCAACAGTCAACGGCATGGAAGAAGTCGGGTAGTTATACATCCGGTTCGCAGAAGGTTGTCTCTCAGGATGATATGACATTCTGGTCGGCATTGTGGACAGACAACGATGGTGAGGACCGCTCTGAAAAGACTATGGCAATAACCCAGGACATACAGAAGAACACAAGCGGCGACTATCTCGCACATGGACTGTATGTGCTCAGGTGTAAGGCTGCAACCCAGCACGGTTGCATCAGCGACCAGCACGCATATATCCTGTACAATGGTGACAGTATCTCTTCGCCGATTTTATCTTCCGACCGTCTTGATGTGGCTTTGTTCCAGACAGAGGATAAATGGGAGACACTCACAACCCGTCCTGTATATGTCAACGAGCGTGATGCCCTGACCATCGGTTTCTCATCATCCCTCAATGGTGCTATGGCTAACGCATGGAAACCCTATGGCGAGCAGAAGGGTACAGGCGACGGACGTGAGGGCTCGTGGAATGTAACTGACTTTGTTCTATGTCATCTGCCTGTGTATCATTGCAAGGTAGATGCCTCAGGCTGGTCAACCATCTGTCTGCCATACGATGCAAATCCAACGGAAGGTGTTAAGTTGTATCAGATAGCAGGCCGACTCGCCACTACCGGGGAAATCTGTCTTGAGGAGATTGACGCAATAGAGGCAGGTAAGCCATGTGTGATATACTCTGACCACGAGATGGCAGTGATACTCGAGAGCGGCAACAAGGTAGAGAAGCGCGTCAACGGCGAGAATGGTCTTTTAGGATTGTTCATAACCTCAGCCACTGCCCCCAAGAACAGTATTGTACTGAGAAACGGCAAATGGGTGTTACAGGATTCAGACAATCGTGATGACCGTGCCAAGATGTCCGATTTCTCCGCATATATCAAGAGTGTTGACAATGTCCCGACAGTTGAGTCATGGAATGGTGTTAAGTTGCCGATGGCTACCCTCACTGGCATAGATTGTGTGTCAGTAGAAGACGACGTCATATCCGGCAGTTCGTTCACTATAGACGGACGTAAGGTTGCTAATCCATCATATCCGGGCATATATATAAAGGTAATTAACGGTAAGGCAAAAAAGATTTGTAGATAATATAGGGTAACATATTAAAGGTTTTCTTTTGTCTTCATAAGTTCATCCAACTATTAGATGTTAATACATTTAGGTTTGTTGTATATTGGTAATGTAATGTGGGGTGAAGAAGGCAAAAGAAACCTTTTTTATATCTATATGTCAAGTTTTCCTTTGTTTTGTTTTCGTATTCGGAATATTCTTCGTATCTTTGAACCCTCTAAATGGAACATGCGTTATATGATGCAAAACATGAAACAGAAATGAGCAATAAGAAAATAACAGAAATAGACTTTGTACGTTGTGTATTGATGTGCATAGTGATACTTGTGCATATCGTCAGTCTTGGCGAATTGTATCCTTCGGCAAAGACGGCGGCATTCACTTTTTTCATGCCGTCATTCCTTATCATCACGGGTTATCTCGTGAATATCAACAAGAACCTTAGGCAGTTCTCGGTGTATATCCTCCGTATAGCCTTGCCATATATCATTATGGTGACGGCATTCTCGCTTGCCTCGTTGGTGATGCCAGTGAGGGACGGACTGTCAGAATTGAGTGTATTGGCATTGGCGGAGAGGGTGTTCGTCACTTCCATAGGCCCTTATTGGTTTCTTTATGACATGATAGTGTGTGGGGTGGCTTATTATGCAGTCTTTAGCCTTGCGCCTCGTTCTCTTGGCTTGGCTTCGAGATTGTCGTTGTTTGCCTGTCTGTTATATGTTGAGGCTTGGTTTATTCCGCTGCTCACCTTTGGTGATGCGTCATTATATTTCATCGGAGTGGCATTGCGTCAGATGGGAGTGGGATTCGTCAGGGCGTTCCGTCCGTCGTTCTTCTCGCTCTTGCCTTTTTCATTGCTCATAGTGCAGCGTGACTTATGGCACAAGTGGCTATGTCTGTTGTTGCCGTTTTTTGCCATATCATTCCTCGTATGGTGTCATGATGTCTTCCCCTCATGCATCAGGAATATTATGAACTATCTCGGTCACAACACCCTGCCCATATACATTTTCCATCCGATATTCACGATGCTCTCCAAGTTCTATCTTCCCTTCTTTGCCTTCGACCCCACCGGCATTCTCCATGCCGTGGCAACAATAGTCCTCTCCTTCCTCGGCAGCATACTGATAGCCAAGGCATTGGACAAGACCGGAATGTCAAGGATATTTGGCACAAAGGCACTGATACGTTGATAAAACGCTCAGTGCCGTTGTGTACCTATAAAAGATTATCAATTACTTCTGAAAAATTCTTGTCACTCGGTCTCGGTGCGTCGGCATCTATGATAGTGCCGTTGGCATTGATGAGCAGAAAGCGGGGAATAGCGTTGATACCGTATGATTTATGTAGTGTGGCATCACCCTCATCATCTACGATAAACTGAGGCCATGATGGTTTGTCCTTTGCTATCTTGCTAAGCCATGCCTTACGGTTTTTGTCCAATGATATGCTTATGAATACGATATGTTCTGATTTGTCAGCAAATGCTTCAACCTGTTTTTCCAAAAAAGGAATTTCACGACAACATGGTCCGCACCATGTTGCCCAGCAGTCAATATAAACAATCTTTCCACGAAAATCGCTCAGATGATGTGTTTTGCCCTCAGCATCAGAAAAAGAAATGTCTGGAGCCATCATACCGCTTTTTGTTTTTTTTATGGCATCTACCTTATATTGCCAATGCTCCACAACCCGCTTGTCATCATCAGCGTATGAGCAGAAAGGGATCCAGAAACGGTCGATGTCGGCATAGTCCTTGCCATAGTTGAGTACCGACTTTGCACAATCCATGAGCAAGGCGTGCTTTACCTCCGGCGAGGTTATATATTGCTTCATCACGGTGATATACTCCAGTCCGTAGTCAGTGAGGTCGTGTCCCCACGCATTGTCGTAATTGCCTTTGATATTACTTTCTATGAACCTCTGTGGCAGGTAGTTGATGAGTGAAAGCGAGTCGTTTGGGTTTATACGTGATATGAGAGACCTGTACTCGGCAGTCGTGTCGCTTACAAGACGAAGACTAAAGTTGATATATGCATCATCATTGATATGGATATACCTCATTCGTAATGAGTCGTTTACAATAGATTCCGCCTCTTTCTTGACCAAGGCATACCGTTCGTCGAGAGCCTTGCGCTTTTGTGCAATGGTGAGATGGAGAGTGTCATCCTCCTCAAAGGGGAAGAAATAGTCAAAGTCGTATGCCCTGTTAATCTTCTCTGCCATTGGATGAGTGTCAGACTTTAAAATCTGGGCACCAGCACCTGAAGGTGTGGCTGCCCAGACAATAATAAGCATACAAACGGCTATTATTATGCGGAATCTATTCATAGTTCTGTTTGAATGTGGGATTGTTTTGCATAACGCGCAAAGGGAACGGGAACACCCAAAGCTTCGAGTCTGGAGCGATGGAGTATGTGCCTGCATCCTGCAAGTCGCGTGTGATGGTCTTGCGATACTTATCCTCGGTGTTCCACCGCTTGCGGTCGAAGAAATTCCAGAAGGACCCGATACATTCCACAAACTTGGCACGTTGAAGGATTGTCATCGCATCAGTCTCTGAAGAAGCAGTGTGTTTAATGTACGAAGCGGGATGGATGCGATAGGAGCGTACCTCATTCACCATATCGAGTCCCTTCTGGATTTCACCTTTGCGTATATTACATTCTGCGGCGAGATACATAATCTGCTCCACTGTCAGTCCCCAAGGATTTGTATATACATCTCCCCATGCCTCAAGACATCCGTCAATACCCGAGTCGAGATAACCATAATAATCATCCCAATATGGCGAATATCCTCCGTCGGTGGAATATTCTATCACGTAGTCACCTTCCTCAAACAGTTCGGCGGTCTCCCAACTCAGTCGCTCGTATTGCGGGTTCTTGGTCATGTCGCTCAGAGGCGAGATATAGAAGAAATTGTTCTCTGACGTGGGCAGAAGATTCCAGTTTTCTGTATCAACGATATACGAGCGGTCTTCTATCGTAGAGTTGAGGGCGAGAGCCTTTTCTGCGTATGCGAGTGCCTCGTCATATCGTTTCATCTGGAAGAGCACTGTTGCCCTGATGGCATATCCCCCAGCCTTGGTGATACGGTTCACATTACCCTTGTCGGGCAGTTGTGCAATAACCTCGTCGCTGCAGTCGTCAAGTATTCGGTCGTAACATTCCTGCAATTTCAGTTGTGGCTTGGTGTCAACGTCAGTACCCTCGGGATAAGCCACTCCACCGGCATCGGCAGCCGTGGCTGCATCATACTGACGGGCATAGATGTTAGCAGCAAGGAAGATATTCCATGCACGCGAAATCTTTGCCTCTGCCTTGATAGAAGCCTTGCGGTTGTCGTTACCTTCAGCTCCGTCAATTTTGTCGATAACGACATTATAATGATACACATTACTATATAAGTCGCTATAGGTGTTGTCCTTAGTGGCAAGAGTTCCACGGTCGGCATTCTCGTTGTATGTAAGGTAGATGGCAGTGAGAGTATTCTCAGCCTCAATCTGTTTCTTTATGGTTGTGAATCCGCTTCCATACCCTTCGTTCACCACCAGACCGAGTGTCTCATGGGGACGCCCTGAGATAGTCTTACTGTTGAGCATCAGTTCGAGGTCGGTTGTCTTTTGCAACGTTGACTGTCCCTTGGGGACGATGTCCATGTCACATGATGCGGCAAGCAGGCCACATGCCATTATTGCTATATATGATAGTTTTCTCATCGTTCTTAAGATTTTAGAATTTTACATTTAGACTGAGTGTATAGCTCTTTGGTTCACGTGGACTGAGCGTACCTGTGTATGCATCCACGCTCTCGGGGTCGATACCTGCGGAGTTGCGCACCCATGTGAGCACATTGTTCATCTGCAGGCGCAGGCGCATACTGTTGATGCCAAGCGAGCGGCACACGCGGTCGGTGAAGCTATATCCCAACACCAATGAGCGCAGCTTTAGATAGTCGGCATGATCCACGTTGCGGTCACAGTACTGCAAGTCTGAGGTATATAAATACATATCACTCATCATATATCCGTTACCGAGCATGTTCTTGCGTTCTGATTCAGGAGCACGCCAATAGTCGAGATAACTCTTGGGCACAGCATTTCCATAAGACATTCCTGATGCTGTGCTCCACTGCTGAGCGGTGGCACGGAAGTAATGTCCTGTGTAGAACACGAATGTGCCGCCGAGCGAGAAACGCTGCCAGGTGACCGTGGGTGAGAATGAACCGCTGAGCTTCGGGTCGAGCGAACCTGAGAACTTCACGTCATCCACCGTGAAGGTGGAATTATATATGTCTTCTGCCACCACTTCGCCGTTGGCTTTCTTCCAATACACTTGCTGATATCCGTCATCGTCGGTAGCCACGTGGTCGAACATGAATGAATAGAGCGAGTTGATGGGGTCGCCCTCGTGATATGATTTCAGTGCAGAGAATCCGCTTGTGGGCTCATGGTTGATCTTCACAATCTCATTCTTGTTATAGGCAAGGGTGAAGTCAAGTGACAAACCAACCTGCTTGTCGCTCTTGGCACGCAGGATGTCGGCAGAGAGTTGCAGTTCAAATCCCTTGTTGAGAGTCTCGGCATTGTTGGTGTAGAGCGAACTCCAACCGGTTGTCGGGTCGAGGTCGATGTTGCTGAGTATGTCGCTGCCCTTCTTGTGATATACGTCAAACGAACCGGTGAGGCGGTGCTTCAACACAGCAAAGTCAAAACCAGCGTTCCATGTCTTTGTCTTCTCCCAACGCAGTTGGTCATTGGGCGGGGTGTTGAGTGTAGCATATTTCTCCCCATGAACATCACTGACATGCGAGGCGGCAGTCAAATAACTCGAATAGTTGGAGTTGATGTTACCCGTCACACCGTAGCTCATACGCAGTTTGAGCATGTCAAGCCACTTGATGTCTTTCATGAACGCCTCGTTATGAGCGTTCCAACTTGCTCCCACCGACCATAGCGGACGACTGCGGAACTTGGGGTCGGCTCCGAACAGATCGGCCTTATCCACACGATAGCTGCCCGACAATGAATAACGCTTGTCGTAGGTGTAGTTGGCAGTGAAGTAATACGACTCATATCTGTGTTTGTTCTCGCTCACTCCAGCCACATCACTGCTGAGGAATACATACGAAGGAGAATAAATCTTACCGAGGTCGGATGACTCCAAAGTGATGAGAGACGCGAAGTCCATGAGTCCGGTATTGTTGGTGAGTGTCTGGTCATCATATCCGTAGAGGCGACTTCTCTCACTACGGCTATATGTCTGACGGAATTCAAATCCCGCGATAGCACTCACGGCGTGCTTCTCGGCAAAGGTCTTGTCGTATGTGGCCTGTGTGCGGAATGTGTAGTAGTTGCCTTCGCCACTTGTCTGGTCGAGCTGTCCTCCTTCGGGCAGATAATGTTTGCCGCCTGATGTGAAGAGATTATACTGATGGCGCATTGAATAGCTGTCGCCCTCGATGAGAGATTCCGAGCGATTGGAAATGTCCTCATACTGGAACATTGCCGAAAGTTTGAGTTCGGGAAGCGGATGGGCGTTAAGATGTACAAAGGAACGCACGTATGTCTCGCGGCTCTTGGCAGTGTTGCGCTTTAGCTCGTCAACAGCAACGAATCCCTCGTCCTTCAGTCCTAAGTCGGGATCGCTCAGCGACGGTTCGTCGAGCCATACGTAAGCCTGCAGAGTGGCAGGTGTCCCGTCGGTGTTATACATACTCTCGTATTCGGCAAAGGATGTCATTCCTGTGCGTCCCATATATCCCGAGGGGCGGGTTTTGGTGCGGTTGTTATTGAGAGTGACACCGAAGTTCATGTCCAACCATTTTGTCACGTCGAGCTGTCCGTTATACTGCATTGACAATGTGTTGTCATACTGGTCTTTCATCGTGGTATTGTCACCCTTCCAATTTACGATAACACTCGAATTCAGATACTTTCCCTTGGTTCTCACCGCAAGGTTATACTGCTGCTGCAGACGATCGTGCTCCATGAGGTCCTGCCATTGGTTGCGATAGCTGTTGCGCCCCCACTGCTGTATGGTCTTGTTGTATTCATCGTCAGAGATTTCGCCCTTATAGTGGCGCATCATCAGACGTGAAACCGGCGACATGATGTTTCCGCGTGTCTTGTAGTATTTCTCAAGGCTCTTTAGTGCATCCTCATTATTCACCATCCAGTTGAAGTTATACTGTTCCAGCTCGAGTTGCTCGGCAGCATTACAGTATCCGAGATCGTCATAGTCGAGCTTGTTGCGCATAGTGATGTCGGCATTGAAGTCCACGGACAGTTTCTCCTTTGTGGCTTTCTTTGTTACAACCACAATCACACCATTCGATGCCCTTGCTCCATAAACTGCCGCAGCTGCTGCATCCTTCAGCACTGTTATCTTCTCCACGTCGTATGGGTTTACATCTGAGAGTGTTCCGCTTATAGGCAGTCCATCTACCACTACAAGGGGAGATGAACTTGCCTTGAGTGTTCCCACACCACGAATGGTAAGCTGGTTGTCGTAGTTCACTAATCCGGCAATCTTTCCTTCGAGATGGTCACTAAGATTAGCCACATACCTGTCGTCGAGGCTTTCCGATGATATGGTTTGGAAAGCACCCGTAGCATTCTCGCGCTTTAATGTTTGATAACCAGTCACCATCACGTCGTCGAGAGTGTATGTGTCAGTTTCAAGCATTATGTTTACCAACTTGTCAGATGCTTCTCGTTTGTAAGGCTTCATTCCAAGATAGGCATACTCCAAAAGCTCTCCCTCCATTACGTCGGGCAATGAATAGAAACCTTCACTGTCGGTTACGGTACCCCTGTTTGCGCCAGCCACCTTCACTGTAGCTCCCACAAGCGGTTCGCCTTCTGAGTCAATAAGTCGTCCTCGTGCGGTTATGGCGGGGCGTTTTGTTATGTAGATGTATTTGCCTTTCACAACAGATGAGAAGGGCAGTCCTCGGAGCAGTGTCGATACAGCTTTCGGCACATCCTCGTTTTTCACTTCTGCCGTCACCTGATACTTCAGCATGTCGTCGGCGTTGTAGTTGAGCTTGTAATAGTCCGACTGGCGTTCCACCATGTACAGGGCATTGCCGAGTGGCAACCTGTCGCATTTCAAACTGATTTTCTTGCCCTGTTGTGCCATTGCCGAAGGGACGGCGAGTATTACCGACACTAAAAGCAAGAAAAGTAATGAAGTTGTTCTTCTTTTCATAAAATGTCATTTTTAGAGTTACAATTCTTTTCTATTCTCTTATGTCTTTATGACACAAATGAAAGTAATAGGGTACATGGAAATGGCACAAATTCATAAAAAATGATGAATTTGTGCCATTTTGATAATATGTACTAATGCAAATAACTTGTCAACTCGTCAACTATTTCACCACAATACTTCCGTCAGCTTCTATCTCTATATCTACATTGTCCAATTCATTGAGACACCTTATAATATTATTAAGAGAATCCTTACGTTCTGCCACAAAATGAAGCCGGGTTGTCATTACCGAGGGGTTCTCGAATACTACGGTACGGTTATACCAACGGCCAATCTCTCCCATTATATGCAACATTGGCGACTCATGAAAATAGAACAGTCCCGACTTGCGTTGCATTAATGGATAGGTGTCTGTCTCTTGGGTTTTCACAACACCACCCGCAATAAATGCCTGTTGTCCGGGAGTGATGACAACTGGAGAAGAATCCGGTATATCGGAAGGCTTCACCTCCACACTGCCGTCAACGAGTGTCACCGAAGCGTCCTTGCGGCTATAGGCACGCACGTCAAACACCGTGCCTAAAACTCGCGTTGTCAGGTATTCACTCTTGACTATGAAAGGATGCGACGTGTCATGAACGACCTCAAAGAATGCCTCGCCCTTGAGGCTCACCTCACGAACAGTGCCATTGAAACTCTCGGGGAAGGTCAGACTGCTTTCTGCATTAAGCCACACCTTAGTGCCGTCGGCTAAAAGCAAGTTGCATTCCTTGCCTCTTGATGTGCTGACAGTCGTCAGCTTGCTGCCTTTGTTGGTTGCCAAATATCTATCCTTGGCGAGTGTGGTTTGCTTGCCGTTCTCATCTCTCACCGTCACTGACTGCGGTTCGGCATTTGCCTCTATGACAATAGTCTTGCTTTCTGTCTCTGATGCAATTTGCTTGTTGCCATCTTTATTGTTAAGATATGGATATGCCACAAACAGCAGAAGCAATGATGCTGCCACAGCCAATAAAGCCATAATGACTTTGGGACGATGATTGATTGAAATCAATTCTCTACTTTCGTTCGCATCACAAGTTTTCTGCCTGAACTGTTCCCATGCCTTGTCAATATCAGGAGCAGGAGCACTGTTTCTAAATATGGCTTCTTTTATCTCGAAGTCTGTATGGTTTGTCTCGTTCATATTCAATTACTTAATTCCTAATTACTCATTTCTGATTTCTCATTTATATAAGTATGACATTTCTAATATGAAATAGGGTACACTACCTATTGTTTATTGTTGTTAAAGATATCCCTGAGATGTGCCATTGCCCTTACCAGTTGTTTCTTGATTCCCTCAGTGGATATACCAATTTCTTCAGCCACCTCACGATATGTCATGTGGTTGTAGTAACATTCCCGGAGTATGATGCGTGTGCGTTCGGGCAATTTCGCAATCTCTTCTTCAATCATGCTTATCCTCTCTTCGCGTTGCTGCCAGTATTCACCGTTTTCTGACGGCATCTCTGACAAAACTGAATATGCGTCATCCAAAGCAATGTTTTTGCCTGTTCTTTTTATACTGTTGATGGAGCGGTTGCGAACCCCTGAGTACAAATACCCCACGAGTTTTTCACGTGTGATATTCCCGCGGTTGCTCCAAGTGGCAGCGAAAACATCGCTCACTATATCCTCCGCCATGCCTTCATCTTCCAGAAAGTTGAGCGCAAAGTAATACAACCGCGAATGATATTCACGGAATACCTTTTCAAAATCCTTCTCACTTATATTGTTTGCGTTCATGCCGTTATAATTCGACCATGTATTGGTTATGCTTAAAGTTCAAGATACTCGTAGGTATTCCCCACGCATTGCAGATACCGCTCGAAGTC
>JBJEAV010000245.1:0-2277 GCA_051869395.1 Prevotella sp. | reverse complement strand
TTCAGTTTGTTGCGTGCCTCAGTGGCAAAACGCTTTATCGCATTTGTTTGCATATATGCTCCTTATAGCTAATTATTTCAAAATGTATTGTAAATCAGATTGTAATGATTCAATCTCTTCATATCCATTAGTATGCAGACCTTTGTCGAGAACGTCGGTCTTAAAGGCAATGCCCGTTCCGCTGCAAAGCATGGAACCGATGTGCATCACCAACTTATAGAGTTGATGTCCCTGCATGTGAAGATAAGCGTTCTCTTCCGTGAGGGGTTCTACGGTCTTCACCTCGGATGGGAGTGTTGCTAAAGCCTTGTTGAAGTTCTCTTTTACCTTTGCCAGATAGCCTGCACCATTATCTACCAAGTCCGAACGACTGGGTTGAAGTGGAATGCAGGCATTGAACTTCGAGACATTCCACAATTGGTTAGTGGAACTGTCGGCATCATACTGAATCAGATAGAGCAACGGCTTATAGACAATCTTGGAGAAAGAGTGTAAGAAAGCTTGAAGGTCAAAATCAGAGTCTGGTATGGCCTTATCTTTTCGCTCGTTCAAATGGGCTGCCTCACACACATGGTTCTCCCATGAATAGGTGTAGGTCTGTGCTATATGGTTGGCAGCAACAAGTCCCTGTTCGCCACGAAGCAAGCGAAGGTCGCTGTCTATGCAGATGAAGAAGCGGTCTGTAAGATAGGGTCTGAAGCGCAGACACTGCTCACAGCCACGACTGTCTGTCCCCTTGTCGCTTTTGCTGTAATACAGATAGCGGTAACGGCTAGGCTTGACGCTCTGCAACTGATAATCCCAGAAGTATTCGTCTTCCTTGTCCTCTAAATGCACTACAGCCTGATAGCGCATTGTTTGGGCAAGGTTCTGATATAATCTGGCTTGTTTTCGAATCCAATCCATAGCCATTGTTACTTTGTGATTTGTTCCATGTACCAAACCTTATCGCCCCAACCTTCACCGAAGAGGGCTGGCGAATGAGTGGTGATGAAGTATTGGGCATTGGGATTGAGACGCACAAGCAGATTGATGAGTTCAAACTGCCAGTCAATGTCCAATGAGTTTTCCGGCTCGTCGATGAGCACGATGGCTTCACGTCCATTGAGAAGGAACACACGGAGAAGGATGAGCAGCACCTGCATCTCACCCGAAGAAAGACTGCTTACAGGCAAGACCCCGTTCTCGGAAATGACAGAGAACTTGTTCCCCTCAATCTCTATGCGCTTCTGTGTCAATGCAAACAGTTCGTTTACGGTCTGTTGGAAGGTCTCAATACGAGCCTTTAATTCAGCCTGTCTTTCCACAGAGCTGTCAATCATGGACATGCGTAGACTCATCAGAGATGGCCCTGTTTTCATATCATATATAAAATACTCCAAGTCCTGCGAAAGGGCTGTGGCGGTCTTGCGCTTATCTCTCATCGAGATGTTATCGATGGAAGGAAGATAAATCACATTGTCTTTGGTGTCATTGCTGCTGAGCAATGACTTATACAGATTGTTCAGAAAAGTGGTCTTCCCACTGCCGTTGATGCCCATAATGATATTGACATCAGGATTAGCTTGGAACTTAACTTGTTGCTTGTTCCAAATGCCAATGTTTACTTCTGATATTCTTGTCTGTGACATATATAAATGCTTTTTATGTTTTACTTTGTAATCATCACTCCGTCATGGTCAACAAGCAGTTTCAGCAGTTGCTGACGCAAACCTTCAAGATAATGGTCAATGTCCTCGGCATTGGTGATGGGCAACTTGGTCTTCGTCTGAAGCGATGCCTGACGGATGCGCTTGGTGGGTGGTGTAGGAGGCTGAACGCCACCACCATTATTGTCATCGTCTGGTGGTGTTGGAGTAGTGTATGACATGATTCTGTCAATCTGCTCCTGATAGAATCCATCGGTGTTGATGTTATTCTGGAGCACAAGTATGTTGCTCGGAGAGGTCTTCAAATGGATAGTTGCCTCTCGGTCTGCCAACACTGATGTAGGTACATGCTGCTTCTCTGCTACTTGACAAAGATAGTCGAACTGCTCATTGTAGGCGATACGTATCTTCTCGCGTAGGGTGTTGCGCACCTCGTCGAGTGCGCCGGAGAGCTGACGCTGCAACTTGATGTAGCCTCGCAAACCGGCGATAGGCCATGGGTCGTCCTTTACCTTGGTGATTTCGCCCACGGCACCTTGGATTTCCATAGGCACGAAAGCGAAGTTGTACTGATTGTCATCCACGAACTGACGAAGCGTGCGGTAAGTGGAGAGCTGGTCGTGGGTGA
>JBJEAV010000244.1:0-2284 GCA_051869395.1 Prevotella sp. | reverse complement strand
ATGGTCTTCGACGAGCAGCCCTTCCACTCCTTGAGGATGATTCCCCAAATGTTGGAGAACACCACGTTGAGGGCCATCAGTATGCAGAACGAGAGAGTGGTCAGGGTGGCTGACTCGGTGAGGAAACCCTTGCCGAGCGACAAGCCGAAGAACTGACTGTACCACAACGCTCCGGCAAGCAGGCAGAACAGGGCGTTGTTGCCCCATACGGCTGACTTGCCATAGTCGCCCCAAGTGCCGTTCTTGCTGTTCTGATAGAAACAATATACGGCGTTGGTGAGGAATCCGCCCACGGTGACGAGCATCGTTGCGGGGAGGGTCTTGTACATGTCGGGGGTCAGGTCGCCAAAGTTGATGTCAGCTCCAAAGGCGAGTCCCACGTTGAAGCAACCGCTCATGAATCCCGCGAGGAGAGCGATGGCAAGTCCCTTGGGGAAGTTGAAGTCCTTGACAGCCTCCTTCTTCTGTTCCTCGGAGAGAGAGGATGCCTTCATGCTTCCGGCAAGTCCGATTACGGCGATGCCTATGAGGGTCACCACAACGCCGATGATTACCGATGCCGTGAGTGATGCCAAGGCATTCTGCTCGGGGAAGAAGATGTTGAGCAGCACAGGGCCCATAATGGTGCCAAGACCGGCACATGTGCCGAGGGCGATGCTCTGTCCGAGAGCCACGCCGAGATAGCGCATGGAGAGTCCGAAGGTGAGTCCTCCCACTCCCCACAGCACTCCGAAGAGCATGGTCATGAGGACGTTGAACGAGCTGTCGGCATTGAACAGCTCGAAGAGCGAATGACCGTCGGGCACTGCGAGACACGCTCCGAGCAGCGGCAACAACAGCCATGCGAAGACTCCCTGCACAATCCAGTAGCTCTCCCAGCTCCAGTCCTTAATCTTGTTGATGGGCACGTAGCAACTGCTTTGGCAGAAAGCTCCGATGGCGATGATTAACAAACCTATTGTAATTTCCATTTTTTATTTCAAAAGCAAAAATCCTACCCTCTCTTGCTCAACACCTCTGCCTCATACTTCTCGATGTCGGCGATGTAGGTCTCTCCTACGGGGATGTTGTTCTTGAGGTTGAAGTAGTCATATACTGCGCCGAAGGGGAGGGTCTTCTCCTCCTCAAGCAGGGCGAGACGCTGGAACAGCTTGCCCTCGTCCTCATACTTGCGGAGCAATGGCAGCGGCTCAAGGAATGCCTGCAGGAGTGACTTCTGGGCGGCACGCACACCGATGATGTATGCACCGATGCGGTTGATGGATGCGTCGAAGTAGTCGAGACCGATGTGGGCGCGGTCGAGGGCTTCGGCACGCACAAGCTCTGAGAAGAGGTTGCGGGTGTTGTCGTCGAAGAGTGTCACGTGGTCGGAATCCCAGTGCATCGGGCGAGATACGTGGAGCATCAGCTCGGGAACGAACAGCAGGAGCGAAGACACTGCGTCGGACACGTTCTCGGTCTGCTCGTAGTGACCTGTGTCGAGGGTGTACATCACGTTGTTCTTGGAGCAATAGCCGGCATAGAAGTCGTGAGAACCCACGGTGTAAGCCTCAAGACCGATACCGAAGAGCTTTGCCTCAAGGCAGGGCTTCATGTCGGGCAACTGCTCGGCGAGGATTTCGTCGAGGCTCTCCTTAAGAATCTGACGATAACGGAGCTTCTCCACGGTGAGGTCCTTGGAACCGTCGTGCACCCAGATGTTCATGATACATGGGTCGCCCTGTGCCTTACCCATTGCGTCGGCAATGCGGCGGCAACGCTTGGTGTGCTCAATCCAGAAGTCGCGGATGGCCTTGTCGGGATTGGACAGTGTGAGATAACCGCTCTTGGGGTGAGAGAATGATGTGGAGTTGAAGTCGAGGCACATGTTGCGCTCCTTTGCCCACTGCATCCATCCCTGGAAGTGCTCAACGCCAACTTCGTCGCGATCGACAAACTTGTTGCCGAACTCTCCGTAGGTCTCGTGGAGATTGAGTCGCAGGGTACCTGCGAGCATGGATGTCACCTTGTCGATGTCCTGACGCAACTCATCGATGTTGCGTGCCTTGCCAGGATAGTTACCTGTAGTCTGGATACCGCCAGAGGCAGCCTCATTGCGCTCGAAGCCGACCACGTCGTCAGCCTGCCAGCAGTGCAATGAGATAGGAGTTTTCTCCAACAGCTCAATGGCCTTGTCTGTATCAACACCGAGAGCGGCATAGCGCTCCTTAGCAATCTCGTAATTCTTCTTAATCAATTCTTCTTTCATAATTATTTAATTTTTAATTCTTAATTCTTAATTTTT
>JBJEAV010000243.1:0-2300 GCA_051869395.1 Prevotella sp. | reverse complement strand
CTCTGTGATTAAATAATTTAGATAAAACTTGCGTGATTGGAAAAAAAGCAGTACTTTTGCAGCTATGAAAAGATAATCGGAGCATTTATATGAAAAGAATAGAGGAACACTTGATAGAACACGGGGTGAAACCTACGGCGGTGAGAATACTCGTGTGGGAACAGGCGGCTAAGCAGCAGGAGACATTCACTCTGGGCGATATGGAGGGATGGATGCCACATATGGACCGCTCGAGCATATTCCGTGCGTTGCGGCTCTTCACCGAGCATCAACTCCTGCACGAGATAGACGACGGTACGGGACAGCAGAAATACTGCGTGTGCCGATGCACAAACAGCCGCCACCTCAACCATATACATTTCACATGCCTGAGATGCGGACAGACATACTGCCTCGAAGACTATCAGATACCCATCGTGGAACTTCCCCCGGGATTCGAGATGGAAGAGGCTGAATATGTCATTAAAGGCGTGTGCCCGCAGTGTAAAAACACATAAAAACTGACACAAGACAAGAAAAAGCGAAAAGAAGTGGAAAAAAAACACTTTTTTGCTTGTTATATCAGGGGAATTTAGTAATTTTGCAGCCATAATCACATATTAGTATATATAACGTTATATTTATGGCTGAGAAAAAACAAATTAAAACCGCATTGGTATCGGTTTTCCACAAGGATGGTTTGGACGAGCTACTTAAGAAGCTCAATGAAGAAGGTGTGAAATTTCTTTCGACAGGTGGTACACAGAAGTTCATCGAGTCACTCGGATATGAGTGCCAGAAGGTGGAGGATGTCACCACTTATCCCTCTATACTTGGCGGCAGGGTGAAGACCCTTCACCCGAAAGTGTTCGGAGGCATTCTCGGACGCCGCGACAACGAAGGCGACCAGGAGCAGATGAAGCAGTATGAGATTCCCGAAATAGACCTCGTGATTGTTGACCTCTATCCATTTGAGGCTACTGTGGCAAGCGGAGCCTCTGAGGCTGACATCATCGAGAAGATCGACATCGGCGGCATATCGCTCATCCGTGCCGGAGCAAAGAACTTCAAGGACGTGGTCATCGTGCCCAGCAAGGCTGAATACGGTGTGTTGCTGAATATCCTCAAAGAGAAGGGTGCCGCTACCGACATTGAGGACCGCAAGATGTTCGCAGAGCGCGCCTTCGGTGTGAGCAGCCACTATGATACCGCTATTCACGAGTGGTTTTTGAAGAATTAAAAAATTAAAGGATTAAAGAATTAAAGTTCTATACTTATGGGATTTTTTTCGTTTGTTCAGGAAATAGCGATGGACCTCGGTACCGCCAATACAATCATCATCTCGGATGACAAGATTGTGGTGGACGAGCCTTCGGTGGTGGCCCTCGACCGCCGCACGGACAAGATGATTGCCGTGGGCGAGAAGGCCAAGATGATGTATGAGAAGGAACATGCAAACATACGTACTATCCGTCCGCTGCGCGACGGTGTGATAGCCGACTTCTCTGCCTGCGAGCAGATGATGCGCGGACTCATCAAGATGGTACACACGGGCAGCCGCCTGTTCTCACCCTCACTGCGCATGGTAATCGGTGTGCCTTCCGGCTCTACCGAGGTGGAACTGCGTGCAGTGCGCGACTCGGCGGAACATGCCGACGGACGTGACGTATATCTGATTTTTGAGCCTATGGCAGCCGCAATAGGTATTGGTATTGACGTTGAGGCTCCCGAGGGCAACATGATTGTCGATATCGGTGGCGGTTCCACCGAGATTGCCGTTATCTCGCTTGGAGGTATCGTCAGCAACAACTCTATACGTATCGCCGGCGACGACCTCACCGCTGATATCCAGGAGTATATGAGCCGCCAGCACAATGTGAAGGTCAGCGAGCGTATGGCTGAGCGTATCAAGATACACGTGGGTTCTGCCCTTACCGACCTTGGCGACGAGGCTCCCGAGGACTATGTTGTCCACGGACCTAACCGCATCACCGCCTTGCCTATGGAGGTGCCTGTATGCTATCAGGAGATTGCCCACTGTCTGGACAAGACCGTGGCAAAGATTGAGAACGCAGTGCTCTCAGCATTGGAGAACACGCCTCCCGAACTGTATGCCGACATCGTGAAGAACGGTATATACCTGAGTGGTGGCGGTGCACTCTTGAGAGGACTCGACAAACGTCTGCAGGACAAGATCAACATACCGTTCCATATTGCCGAAGACCCCTTGCACAGTGTGGCTAAGGGTGCCGGCATAGCATTGAAGAACGTTGACAGATTCTCATTCCTGATGAGATAAAATGCGCAACCTACTCGAATTT
>JBJEAV010000242.1:0-10733 GCA_051869395.1 Prevotella sp. | reverse complement strand
TGAAAGGGCGACATAACATAGGATAGCCCTGAAAGGGCGACATAACATAGGATAGCCCTGAAAGGGCGACATAACATAGGATAGGGCGTAAGCCCTATCTACAAAGCCCTACACCCCCACCCCTCCCTAACGCGCCTTTGGCGCGTTAGGGAGGGGGAAATAAATAAAATCGTCATACACAGGGTTGATACCCTGTGCTAGTCTATGCCGCCCTTTCAGGGCTTTAACTCCTAAAAACAATGGAGGCGGAGGATATGACAATCCTCCGCCTTTTTTCCATCAACATGTAACCATCTTTTTCAGTAGCTTTTTGATTTGGTCTTTTTAGTAGATAAGTTTCCTTTTGCCTGTGTTTCTTGGAAATCGTTATTCGATGTTTTTTGTTTTACGCTGCAAAATTAGTAATAAAAATCCATTCAAATACTATAAATATCTAAAAATCCCCACGTAATCGTTTGAGTAATCAGAAAAAATGTGTAATTTTGCACCGCAATTCCTCAATTATCGAGTTTTGCACTAATAATATTCGAAAAAATGTACAGTACAGTAATAGACAATTATCTCAGGAAATTTGGATTTAGGGAATTCACGCCCAAGGCCGTTCTCTTCGATATGGACGGCGTTCTATATGACTCGATGCCCAACCACGCATACAGCTGGCACACCTCGATGGCATCCTTCGGCATCGAGATGAGCGAGGCTGACGCATACGCTCACGAGGGTATGCGAGGAGTGGAAACGATAAAGAAAATCGTCAAGGAACAGCGGGGCATCGTTATCTCCGACGAGGAGTCGCAACGAATGTATGACGAGAAATCGCGCATCTTCGCCACTTGCCCACAGGCACAGATTATGGAGGGAGTGATTGAACTGCAACGCAAGATCAAGGCGTGCGGAATGAAGATTGTAGTGGTCACTGGCAGCGGTCAGCACTCTCTTCTCGAAAAGCTCACCCATGACTTCAGCGGTCTGATTGAACCGGGAATGATTGTCTCCAGTTTCGATGTCACACGCGGCAAACCCGACCCAATGCCTTATCTCAAAGGTATGGAGAAGGCGGGAGTTAATCCTTGGGAGGCTATTGTGGTAGAAAATGCCCCACTCGGTGTGCGTGCCGCCGTGGCTGCAAGAATCTTCACCGTAGCGGTAAACACCGGTCCCCTGCCCAACAAGATGCTCTCCGACGAAGGAGCTAATTTAGTTTTCGACTCTATGACGGAGTTCGGGAATGAGTGGGAGAAACTTTTATTAAATGAAGAGTGAAGAATGTTTTTTAATGGAGAATAGCCCTGAAAGGGCGGCATAACATAGGATAGGGCATAAGCCCTATCATTTAGACGCTATCTCCTCCCCCCTCCCTCCCGCCGTCGGCGGGAGGGAGGGGAAGAAATAAAACGCATCATACACAGGGTTACCACCCTGTGCTAATATATGTCGCCCTTACAGGGCTATTAAATAAAAAATAAAATGGATATTGAACCTATAGCATATTTCCGCTCACCACTGAAGTCAAAGTTCGGCGTTCCCCGGCAGAGCGGGATTGCTGCCGAACTTAAGGGAACTATTGTTATGACTGGCGAATGGAATGACGCGGAATGTCTGCGGGGACTCGAGGATTTCGACTACCTGTGGCTACTGTGGGGGTTCTCTGAGAATGTGGCTGCACAAAAACATGCCACCGTGCGACCGCCACGACTCGGAGGCAACCGACGCATGGGCGTATTCGCCACACGTTCTTCATTCCGACCTAACAACATAGGACTATCCTCAGTGCGAATACTGAAAATAAATGCCTTGCCAGGCAAGGAGGTCGAAATAGAAGTGGCGGGAGCCGACCTTATGGACGGCACTCCTATCTACGACATCAAACCCTATCTGCCTCAGTTTGATGCCCATCCCAATGCACGAGCAGGATTCACCGAAACACACGAATGGACAAGACTAAATGTCATCATACCCGAGGACATCCGCCAACAGCTCGGCGAAACACGTTGCCGCCAGCTTCGCGAAATCCTTGCCGAAGACCCACGACCTCAATACCACGACTCCCCCGAACGTGTCTATGGGATGCCATTCGACGGATATGACATCAAGTTCCGAGTTGTCGATAATTCGCTAATAATTATCAATATCGACTTGCTTTAAATCAAGGAAAAACACTTTTTTCGTTAAAACACACTAAAAACTCTTGCAAAAGGAACTAAAAAACACTAAATTCGCAGTCGATAATTAAATTGTATTCAAATTTTAATTGTGTGTTAGTATGTTAATAGCCATTATTATCGTCATTAGTTTGGCATGTTCCGCTTGCATCCTTCGAATGAGAATGATGCAGGAACAGATTGAGGACATGAAAAAGGAAAACTCAGTCAAAGCTGCATTCCTTACCAAGTTCAACAAAGAGCTGGAAAATCCGCTGCGCAATATCAACAAGCAGGCGGAGATAATCACTCGACCCGACCTCTATCTCTCTAAGACAGAGAAGAAAATGATTTATGACCAGATAACATACAACACAAACCTCATCACCACCTTCATCGACGAATGTTGCTTCCTTTCGGGCAGCGGAAAGGGACGTGAGATAAAGAAAGAGAAGTTCAGCCCCAACGTGCTCTGCATGAAGTGCATCGAAACCATCAAGATGAGCATGGAAAAGGACGACAAACTCAGGATTGATTTCAAAAGGGAAATCGAAGACTCCGACTTTGCCCTCTCCGACCCACGTATCGTGGAACTTATACTCGACGAGCTGCTTATCAACTCGTGCCGATTCACTCCAAATAATTTCATCCGTGTCACCACGCGCCGCACTGACATAGGCGACCGCTTCATGATTATCGTGGAGGACAAAGGCTCAAGCATACCCAAAGACCGTATTCCGTATCTTTTCCACTGGTTTGACAATCCCGAGGACGCACGCGATGATGCCGAGATTGACCTCAGCATCATCTTCCGCCTTGCCCTCAAGATTGACGGCTATCTCGAATACGACCCCTCATATACTGAAGGTACGCGCATGAAGCTGATATTCTAATCACCCATATCCCTGTCAAGACGGTTGAGCCACAGGTATTTGTGGGTCTCAACCACCAATATGCGACTTAGGAAGAGCAGTGAGAGGAGATTGGGGATTGCCATCATCGCATTCATGCAGTCGGCAATGTTCCATACTAACGTCAGGCTGATGATACTTCCCGCATACACCGAGAGGATATAAACCACACGGTATGCCACCATCCATCGCTTGCCCTTAAGATACTCCACTGCCCTCTCGCCGTAATAACACCAACCAATGGCAGTGCTGAAGGCGAAGGTCACCAATCCTATGGAAAGCATAGGAGTGCCTATATATGGAATCTTTCCGAAGGCATCCTTGGTCAATGTGGCTCCGTTGCTATAATCAATGTCGGGATAAGCTATGATGCTCGACACTATCACCAGTCCCGTCATGGCGCATATCACCACCGTGTCCCAGAATGTTCCCGACGATGACACCAATGCCTGGCGAACGGGATTGCGCGTCTGCGCAGCAGCTGCCACGATGGGTGCGGAACCTAATCCAGACTCATTTGAGAACAGTCCTCGGGCTATGCCGTATCTTGCAGCCATCATCACCGACGAACCGACAAAACCGCCGCCTGCAGCCTCGGGCGAGAATGCAGACACACATATCAGCTTGACCGCAGGCCACAGATACTCGGCATTCATCACGAGTATCACCACACATCCCACAATATAGAACAATGCCATAAACGGCACAAGCAGTCCGCACACCTTGGCTATCGACTTGACTCCGCCAAACACCACGGCTGCCAACAGCCCGCAAACCACAAGTCCAGTAACCCACTGCGGCACTCCATAGGTCTCGAACGTCATAACCGACATGGCGTTTGCCTGCACAGTACTGCCAATGCCAAAGGATGCAATAGCCGTGAAGAAGGCGAACATCACTGCCATCTTCTTCCAGCCTAATCCTCGCTCCAAGGCATACATCGGGCCTCCCAACATCCTGCCGTCCTCAGTCTTCACCCTGTATTTTATGGCAAGCAAACCTTCGGAATACTTCGTTGCAATACCGAATACTCCTGTCAACCAGCACCATAGCACAGCCCCCGGCCCTCCGATGGCTATGGCAGTAGCCACACCGATGATGTTTCCCGTACCGATAGTTGCCGCCAATGCAGTGGCGAGCGATGCAAATTGCGACACATCACCAGTGGCTCCGGGGTCGCGCTTCACTGAGAGTTTTATCGCAGTGAAGATCTTACGCTGCGGGAATTTCAGTCTAACTGTCAGAAACAGGTGGGTGCCAAGCAGAAGTATCATCATCGGCCATCCCCACAGTGCAGAACTGATGTCTGCGAAAAGTTCGTTTATAAAATCCATATTCTACCTTAATTATATTTATGTGTTTGTGATTATTTCTCGAATTTCACTTCAACAGCCTTGAATCCTATCTGCGTCATTATCTTCTTCATCTGCGCCTCGGCGTTCTGTTCAGCCTCACGGATATTCTTCGGAGTCAAGCAGTTGCGTTTCATCTTTTGGTAAGCTCGCTTATACATAGCTTCGCGGTCGGCAGCTGACCATCGTCCGCTCTCATAGAACGACTTGGTACTTGTCTCGTCGATGAAGTCATTGTCCAAGAGTCCCACCTTGGGCAATGTCACCGTGACAGAGTCGCCGTTGGTCACTATCCATCGTGGTCCCACGTGGTGCATGTTTATGCCAATTCTCAGTCTGCCGTAATATATCCTCACGAGATGGTCGTCGGAGAATACTCCCTTTCTCACGGTATCCACCATTTCCTCGTCGGCAATGGACAGGAACTCCCATTCTCCAATCGACTTTATCGACTGGATAATCTCGGGAGTAATGTCGATTGTATTGTCGCTCACCACCTCCAACTTAGCTTCCTTCACCTCATCCACCGTACGCCATATAAGCACAGCCACGGCAATCACCGCCGCCAACACTAACGCAATCTTTATCTTAACAATTCTTCTCATAATATTTTAATTAAACTCAGAGACACGGAGTCACAGAGTTTAAATTATTCTTTATTCTTCATTCTTAAAAGTTCCTCATTCCTGAACACCACCGTGATGTCTTTTTCATCGAATCCCATCTTCATAATCATGGGAATGAGGAGTTGGGCGGCATTCAGCCTTGCCGTTTCCTTGATGTCGAGCCGTGGAATGGATTTCACCACAGCCTGTCGGCCTTGTTTCTCGAAGTCAGCCATTTCCTCATCCGAGAATCTGCTGCGGGTGAGCGACACATACTCCCTGATACCCTTTTGGTCAACCTTCGAGCTTGTCACTGTCACCTGCGGTTCGGGCAGTATGATGGTTATTCTCCGTCCTTCCCTCACCACGTTGTCCTGCGAGAATCCGGCGAAGTCGATATATGCCTTTAGGGTGACATTGATAGGTATGGCTATTTTTCTGTCTCCCACCGGCATTTTCATGTCTATCTCATGTCCGAGCACCTTTCCCTTGAGTCGAGGTTCATCGCTATGAGTGATTATTTTCCTTATATTATATTCAGATGTATATAATTTCGAGCATTTCTGAATGTTCCGTATGAGCACAGGCAATGTGTCCAACGCCGCCACTGCACCCGCACCGCCGCCGTCATCCTTCATACCATCACCCTCGCCGCAAGCCACAAAAGACAAGCAAGCGCATAAGAATACCAATCCTTTCAAAAAACGACCTCTCATCACATTCCTAATTCCTAATTTCTAATTCCTAATTCTAAGAAAGTACGTCTCGATGTCCTCCCAGCATTTGAACTCAGGCGCACCGAGCCTTATGCTCGTTCCCATGAATCCCTTCTCATCGTCGGTTGATATAATGAAGTCACCGAGCAGCAGCGATGGTCTGTTGGTCATAATCACACGGTTGTATGCCGGAGCACTTATCGCATCCTCTATCCAGTCTTGCGACTCAGTGATATAGGCATGGTCATTAGTGGGAGCAGCCACCACGAAATACACGTCATAGCTCTCCATTAGCCTCTCGAAGGTCTTGTGCATATTCGAGCGCGGTTTGCCGTAGCCGTCACGCATGGCATCGAGAGTGATATATAGCACCGGTTTCTCCCTACCCTCCTGACGGTCGTCAATCCACCTTATCACAGGCACGAGATAGTGTATAGCCACCTTGTCGATGAGCCTGTGCTCGCCATGGAACTTCACAGCCTGGGGATAATGCTCACGATAGAGGTCGAAGGTATGCACCAATGGGTCGTTGTCGCCGAAGAGTCCCCACACCCTCTGCTTCTCCTCCTCGGTCAGCTTCTCCTGATCAAAGCACTGCTCAGTCAAGTCGGCAAACTGTTTTACGAGAGCCTTGGTCACGATGAACTCCTGCACTCCGTCTTTGCGCGGGTTTTGATAGGTCTGCTTGCCTATCATTCCGTGCTTGCCCATGGTGTCGCCCATCTGGAATGCGGGATTCACCAATATGCGGTCATATCCGTAGAGTTGTTCTGTCATCATTCCTCCAGCCGACGAACCGATGATGAGATCCGGCTTTTCCTCCTCACACCTTCTTCTGAGGAAGTCGATTGCCTCCTGCGGCACAAGCGGAATATCGTCAGCCACAATCTCCGCCCCTGGCATTAGCTGCCTGAGCAGAGCCACCGTCCCCGACTGTGCCGAGGATGCGAAACCATGCACATACATCACCTTTTTCCCTTTCATCAGTGCGGGAAACTCTATATGATATTGCTTTTCCATATTCTCTTATATTATGTTTTTTCGGTGCAAATATACATATATTTTTCTGAAAAAGCAAAGTTTCTCCTAAAAATTCACAATTAACATACGACTTATTAAAAAAAATCACTATCTTTGCAGCGAGATTGAGATAAGATTGAAAGATTTAAAGATTGAAAGATTTAAATATTGAAATATTGACAATGAATAAAAACATAGCATTAGGATGTATTCTCGCTACAGCTACAATCATCACAGCTTGCAGCGAGAAGAAAAAGAGCGACAACATCATCACCCGTAAGGAGGTGAGGAAAGCTCCTTCTGCTCCTGTCAGAATGCAGGAGTACAACCAGACTACCGAAATAGATCTCGCGGGAAGCCAACTCACATGTTTCATTCACCGTATGCCCTGCGACAGTCTTGGCAACGTGAAGGACGAAACCGGACAGCCGTATGTGGACAACGCCATCGAACTCAATATCACAAGAACCGACGGCAGCGTCTTCTTCAAGAAAACATTCACCAAGAAATCATTCGACTCTTTCCTCGACGACGACTACCGCAAAACGGGAATACTCGAAGGTCTCGTGTTTGACAAAAACGAAGGCAGTGTGCTGAGATTCGCCGCCAGTGTATCACATCCCAACACCGACGAATACATCCCGCTGCTTGTGAAAATCGACCGCAAGGGCAATATGACCATCGAGCGCGACACCAATCTCGACACCAATTCTAATGATGACGAGGAAGAGGTATGAAAGCTGATAATATAATAAGGATATACGGGCGTGAGACCACCGAACTGTTGCGCGGATGCAGCGACGAGGCGGAGATGAAGGAAGTACTTGCACAAAAGGGATTCACCGTCTCAGATGACGACGTCAAGGCCATTCACCAGCTGATGAAAACCATGAGCGGCGAACTGCGTGAACTCTCGCTCGACGAACTCAACCAAATCACGGGAGGAATCATATCATGAGCAATAACCTTTTCAGGAACGAGAGTCTCGACAATCTGCATACACCGGGACAAATCAATGATTTTGTCAAGGTGACCACACCACCACTGTATATCGTGCTTATGGCGATGACCATTTGCTCGGTGGTGACTTGCCTGTGGATTGCCTTCGGCACGGTCACCGAGCATGTCCAGTCGGTGGCTGTGGTTTTTCCTCATGCCACGCCACACCGTGTTTCATGCGATAAGGACGGCACCGTGGCTTCCATAATAGCCACCAAAGGTAGCAAGGTTGACATTGGCTCTCCCTTGGTTGTTGTCAGGCATGGGGATGAGTGCGACACCCTCATGTCCAACATCTGCGGGCGACTTATCAACATAAAGAATGTGGATGAAACCTTCAGACCCTACGAGACTATTGCTGAAATCATACCTGACACACGTTCTGCCGTAAACAGGGAACTGATTACTTACGTGGAATACAAAGACCTGCGCTCACTACAACCGGGGCAGGAGGTGCAGGTGACTCCCGTTGACCTCCACCGCGAGGACTATGGATATATCCGTGGACATATCACCAACGTCAACCACTTTCCCACAAATATGGAAGAGGCTAAACAGAGGTCGGCGGTGAGAAACTTTGTGGATAACATATTCCCAACCGGAACGGCTTACGAGGTACGACTTGTTGTGGATACCAACAAGGACGACCCAAGGCTGCTTGACTGGTCAAGGCAGAAAAGCATGGACATTAGGCTCAGCTCAATGTCTTTCTGCAATGTGCAGATAATTACTGGCAGCAAGCCGGTGTATAGGGTGATATTGAAGAATTGAAAAATTGAAGTGGGGGCGATGAGCAGAGGTAATGTAAAGAAGGTGCCTGTAGTGATGCAGATGGAGACCGTGGAGTGTGGTGCCGCGGCCCTCTCTATGCTGCTCGCTTATCACGGCAAGTGGCTGTCCATCGAACAGCTTCGCACCGACTGTGGTGTGTCGCGAGATGGCAGCAACGCACGCAATATCGTACTGGCGGCCCGCTCCCACGGTATGGACGCACACGGATGGCATGCTGATATAGACGACCTTCCCTCACTCGCCCCCGCCATCATCCACTGGAACTACAACCACTTCGTCGTGTTCAAGGGATTCGACCGCGGACTGGCTTTCATCAACGACCCTGCCGCTGGCAGCATGGCTGTATCGATGAAGGATTTCCGACGCTCCTACACCGGCGTTGCCATCACTGCCGAACCTGGACCCGACTTCAAGCCACAAGGCCACCAGACTTCCATCCTGCATTATGTGCGCGAGAATATCCGCGGTGTCAAGGATGCCTTTATCTTCACGTTGCTGATGGGAATACTCATGTCTTTTGCAGGAATGATTTATCCACTCTTCTCACAGATATTCCTCGACAGCATCATCACCGGTAAGAACGACGAGTGGATCACTCCTTTCTTCGTGGGCATTGGATGTCTCGTGATATTCAACTTCCTGCTCGCACTGCTCGACAATGTCTATGGACGACGCTTTGCGGGCAGCATGTCCATCAAGGGCAACACACGTTTCCTATGGCATGCACTAAACCTTCCGATTGAGTTCTTCACACAGAGATATGTGGGCGACATCGTGCAGCGACAGTCGCTCAACGAACATATCACCACCACCCTCGTCAGGATTCTTGCCCCTTACGCCGTAAACGTAGCACTGCTCGTGGCGTATGTGGCTGTTATGGCTCAGTATAGCATACCACTCACCATTATCGGCATTGCAGTGGTGGGCCTCAACATCTACACCGTGGCATCCGAACGAGAACTGCGCACCAACCTCGCGCGTGCCCTCGAACAGAGTGAGGGACGCTTCTACGGCATCACCATGTCGTGCGTTGACAATATAGAGAGCATCAAGGCTGCCGGAGCCGAAAGGGGATTCTTCGAGTTCTGGTCGGGCAACTTCGCCCGACGCAACAATCAGGAGGTGGCATTCCAGAAACGCCCCTTCTGGCCGTATGTCTTCGGACAGTTTGCCAATTCGTTCATTCTGATTCTCGGTGCAGCCCTCATCCTCAACGGACAGTTCTCCATCGGTATGCTGATGGCATTCCAGGGGTTCATGGCCGAATTTATGAAACCAGCCATGGGACTTATGTCAGGCTCAACAACCGTGCTTGAGATGCGCTCGCAGATGGAACGTATAGATGACGTTATGGCTTATCCCACCGAGACTCCTCCCGACAATGCCCCCTCTCAGTCTGACAATGCCAAACTGGGTGGAAAAGTGGAAATGAGAAACGTGACCTTCGGCTACAGCACCAGTGCACCGCCACTCATACGCAATTTCTCGATGACCCTCCAACCAGGCAAGAGCGTAGCCATCGTTGGAGCGTCGGGATGCGGCAAGAGCACAATAGCAAAACTTGTGTCAGGACTATATCAGCCATGGAGCGGAGAGATTCTCTTCGACGACCGCGACAGTCGTGACATCTCGCGCAGCGAAATGGTCAACTCGGTGGCATCCATCGACCAGAACGTGGTGCTCTTCGACGACACCATTGCCGAGAATATCAAGATGTGGGACCACTCCATCGAGGACTTCACAATGACCATGGCATGTATAGATGCAGGCATACGTGACGATATCATATCGCGTCCCCGAGGCTTCAACACCCGTCTTGTCAAGGGCGGAGGCAATTTCTCCGGCGGTCAACGTCAGCGTTTTGAGATTGCCACGGCATTAGCCCGCGAACCGGTAATCCTAATCCTCGACGAGGCCACAAGTGCCCTCGACACCATAATGGAGCGTGATGTGATGCAGAGCATCCGCCAGTGCGGAGCCTCCACCATAGTGATAGCCCACCGCCTGAGCACCATCCGCGACTGCGACGAGATAATAGTGATGGACAAGGGAGAAATTGTCCAGCGGGGCACCCACGACGAGCTAATAGCCCAGCCAGGTCCCTACCAGGAGTTAATTAGGAATTAGGAATGAGGAATTAGGAATTAGGAATTAGGAATGAGGAATTAGGAATGAGGAATTAGAAAAATGTTATTCG
>JBJEAV010000241.1:0-2309 GCA_051869395.1 Prevotella sp. | reverse complement strand
TTGGCTCCGCACACATTCGTCACACTTACAGGGATTGGCATTATGAAACAAATTCAAAAGCATTTGAAACATTTGCCATATATAGCAAAAAAATATAGTGATAAATAGAGTTAAATTGTTTGCTGATTGACGATTATTTATTAACTTTGCGCAGAATTTGCGATAATTCGATTACGGAATACTAATTTCGATTACGAAAAAAAAAACTAATTAAGAGCAATAATAATTATGGAAAGAACTTGGAGATGGTTCGGCAAGAACGACAAAATCACTCTTGCCATGCTGAAGCAAATCGGTGTGGAGGGCATAGTCACAGCCCTGCACGACGTGCCGCTCGGCGAAGTGTGGACGCGCGAGAAAATCCGCGACCTCAGGGAGTATATCGAACAGTATGGAATGAGATGGAGCGTGGTGGAAAGCCTGCCGGTGGTGGAGACCATCAAGTATGGAGGTCCCGACCGTGACCATCAGATTGAGGTATATAAGCAGTCGATGCGCAACCTCGCCGCAGAGGGCATCAAGTGCATCTGCTATAACTTTATGCCCGTGCTCGACTGGGCGCGCACCGACCTGCTGCACGAGAACCCCAACGGTTCGAGCAACCTCTATTTCTCGTATGCCGAATTTGCATATTTCGACATATATATATTAAAGCGCGCGGGCGCACGCGAGGAATGGGCAGCCTTCAACAAGTTTGAGGGGCGCAACGTGCTCGCCGAGGCCGACGAACTCGCCAAGACGATGACTCCCGAAAAGGACCACAAACTCGTGGAGAACATCGTGATCAAGACCCAGGGATTCGTCAGCGGCAACTTCCATGAGGACGACGAGCATCCGATTGAACTCTTCCGCCAGTTCCTCGACCTGTATAAGGGTATCGACAAGGAGCAGCTTCGCGCCAATATGAAGTATTTCCTCGAAGCCATCATGCCCGTATGCGAGGAGACCGGCATCAACATGTGCGTGCATCCCGATGACCCGCCAATCCCCGTGCTCGGTCTGCCCCGCATTGTCAACTCCGACGAGGACATCCAGTGGTTCCTCTCGGCGGTGGACAATCCCCACAACGGGTTCACCTTCTGCGCCGGCTCTCTCTCGGCTGGCATCCAGAACGACGTGGTGGCACTGGCCAAGAAGTATGCCTCGCGCACTCATTTCGTTCATCTGCGCTCATGCCACATCTTCCCCAACGGCGACTTCACCGAGGCGTCGCACCTGGGCGGACGTGCCGACATCATCGAGCTTGCCCGCATCTTCGAGAAGGAGAACCCGAATCTCCCCATGCGTGTTGACCATGGCATGACGATGCTCGGCGATGAGAGCCGCGGCTACAATGCCGGCTATTCCTTCCTCGGCCGCATGTTCGCCTTAGGACAGGTGGAGGGCATCCTCGCCACCGTTGACCGCGAATTGGGAATAGAATACAAGCAACCGGGATTCTTTGATTGAATGGTGAATGAAGATTATTTAGGCACGGATTAACACGGCTTTAAAAAAAAAGACACGGCTGGGCTGCGCTATGGATATGGGCTATATTTGCTGAGAGGCTATACTAAAGTATATACACGGTTTGTTTGCGATTGTGCAAACTAATCCGTGAACTTGCGAAGCAAGCCATAAATACGAAGTGCCTTGTTTTATCAATGCGGAGCCAAGCCGTGTCTTTAAAAAAGCAGTGGATTTCCGTGCCTAAAAAAATAAGAAACGAAGTTGGACAAAGTCAATTAAAAATTAAGAATGAAAAATCTATTTGACATCACGGGCTACGTGGTAGCCATCACGGGCGGCACCGGAGTATTGGGCCGCACCATTGCAAAATACCTGGCACTCAATGGTGCCAAAGTGATAATCCTCGGACGCAAGGAAGACGTCGGAGCTGAAATCGTTGCCGACATACAGAAGGCAGGCGGCGAATGTGAGTTCCTCAAGACCGACGTGATGAACCAGGACGTGGTGCAGCAGAACTGCGACTACATCGTGGAGAAATACGGCCGCATCGACACCCTGCTCAACGCTGCCGGAGGCAACATGAAGGGAGCCACCATCACCCCCGAGCAAACCTTCTTCGACCTCGAGGCCAAGCAGTTCCAGACAGTCCTCGACCTCAACCTCACGGGCACGGTCATCCCCACCCAGGTGTTCCTCCGTCCGATGGTCAAGCAGGGCAAGGGCTCAATCATCAACTTCTCCTCGATGGCAGCCTTCCGTCCCATGACCCGCGTCTGCGGATATGCCGCCGCCAAGGCAGGCATCAGCAATTTCACCGCCTTCATGGCCACCGAGTGCGCCAAGAAATTCGGCGAGGGCAT
>JBJEAV010000240.1:0-2316 GCA_051869395.1 Prevotella sp. | reverse complement strand
AAAAATATTAATAGTAACATAAACTTTCAAAACAATGGCAAATTTAAGATTTCAGGTTGTAGAGGAGGCATTCAAGAAGAGCCCCCTCGCCGTAGAGGCTCCGAAAGAGCGCCCTTACGAGTATTTTGGTAAGTATGTCTTCAACCGTGAGAAGATGTACAAGTATCTCCCGAAGGATGTTTATGAAAAGCTCGTTGACGTTATCGACAATGGTGCACGTCTCGACCGTTCCATCGCCGATGCAGTTGCTGCAGGTATCAAGCAGTGGGCTGTTGAAAATGGCGTCACACACTATACCCACTGGTTCCAGCCCCTTACCGAGGGTACTGCCGAGAAGCACGACTCATTCATCGAGCATGACTTCAAGGGCGGTATGGTAGAGGAGTTCAGCGGCAAGCTGCTCGTTCAGCAGGAGCCTGACGCTTCTTCGTTCCCCTCTGGCGGTATCCGCAACACTTTCGAGGCCCGCGGTTATTCAGCCTGGGATCCAACATCGCCAGTGTTCATCATCGACGATACACTCTGTATCCCCACTATTTTCATCTCTTATACAGGTGAGGCACTTGACTACAAGGCACCTCTGCTTCGCACTCTCCACGCTGTGAACGTAGCTGCCACCGACGTGTGCAAGTATTTCTATGATGACGTTAAGAAGGTGCAGAGCAACCTCGGTTGGGAGCAGGAGTACTTCCTCGTTGACGAGGGTCTCTATTCTACACGTCCCGACCTTCTCTTGACAGGTCGCACCCTGATGGGTCATGACTCAGCCAAGAACCAGCAGATGGAAGACCACTATTTCGGTACTATCCCCGATCGTGTACAGGCCTTCATGAAGGACCTTGAGATTCGTGCCCTCGAACTCGGTATTCCTTGCAAGACACGTCACAACGAGGTTGCGCCCAACCAGTTTGAGCTTGCTCCTATCTTCGAGGAGACCAACCTCGCAGTCGATCACAACATGCTCCTCATGTCGCTGATGAAGAAGGTGGCACGCAAGCACGGATTCCGCGCACTGCTCCACGAGAAGCCATTCGCAGGCATCAACGGTTCTGGTAAGCACAACAACTGGAGTCTCTCTACCGACACTGGCGTTCTGCTCCATGCTCCCGGCAAGACTCCTCAGGACAACCTCCGTTTCGTAACATTTATCGTCGAGACCTTGATGGGTGTATATCGTCACAACGGTTTGCTCAAGGCTTCTATCATGAGTGCCACCAACGCACATCGTCTTGGAGCCAACGAGGCACCTCCCGCAATCATCTCGTCGTTCCTCGGCAAGCAGCTCACCGAACTGCTCGACCATATCGAGGCTTCGGATACCGACGATCTCTTTGCAATGGCTGGCAAGCAGGGCTACAAGATGGATATCCCCGAGATTCCCGAGTTGCTCATCGACAACACCGACCGCAACCGTACGTCTCCGTTCGCCTTCACCGGAAACCGTTTCGAGTTCCGTGCCGTAGGTTCAGAGGCCAACTGTGCATCTGCAATGACAGCCCTCAACGCCGCTGTTGCTGAGGCTCTCGTTGACTTCAAGTCACGTGTTGACGCTGCCATCGCTGGCGGCAAGGACAAGACCAAGGCTATCGTTGACGTTCTCCGCGAGGATATCAAGACCTGCAAGCCCATCCGTTTCGACGGCAATGGTTATAGCGACGAGTGGGTTGAAGAGGCTACAAAGCGCGGCTTGGATGTTGAGAAGAGTTGCCCCGTTATCTTCGAGCGTTATCTTGACGACTCAAGTGTCAAGATGTTCGAGAGCCTTGGCATCATGTCGAAGAAGGAACTTGAGGCCCGCAACGAGGTTAAGTGGGAGACTTATACAAAGAAAATCCAGATTGAGGCACGCGTGATGGGCGACCTCTCTATGAACCATATCATCCCAATCGCCACCCACTATCAGTCGATGCTCGTTAAGAACGTGCAGAACATGCGCAGCATCTATCCTGTGGAGAAGGCCGACAAGCTCTCTGAGCGCAACTTCAAGCTCATCGAGGAAATCGCCGAGCGCACTCAGACCATCGAGCGTGGTGTGGAGGAACTCATCAATGCCCGCAAGGTGGCAAACAAGATTGAGAGCGAGCACGACAAGGCTATCGCATATCATGACACAGTAGCTCCGAAGATGGAGGAGATCCGTTATCAGATTGACAAGCTCGAGCTTATCGTCGAGGATGACCTCTGGACACTGCCGAAGTATCGTGAACTGCTGTTCATAAGATAATTATATGGTATTACACGCAGACAATCTATTTCTTTTTTTGGTTGTTTGAAGTTTGCGGCGGGGAATGGTTGTGAAACTGTTTCCCGCTTTTT
>JBJEAV010000239.1:2372-10781 GCA_051869395.1 Prevotella sp. | reverse complement strand
ACACGATGCCCGGCAAGCCGCCCTATCATCAAACCGCCGACTACGTGCCGATGTTCGTAGGCTCGCACGTTAAAAACATTAAGTTCAAGTGAATTTAAGCTACCTCATTCTTTATTTAAAAAGTCAATATTTTTATCTGTTGCGGTATTGCAGCGGGGTGAGGGATGTCATACGCTTGAAGAACTTGGTGAAGTTTGCTATCTCCAAATATAATATGGTGGTCTTGCTGTCGATGATTTGCCTGCGGTGGATGTTGCCGTGGTCACACAATGTGTGCATGAGGCTGCAGCAGGCTCCGGCAAGGACGGAGGCGGCATCGGGGGTGAGACGGCATACGGGATGCGACTGAATGTGGCTGACATAGGAACGCGGGAAGGGGGGATGGTTCTTAAACAGGCTCACCACGTATTCCGATGAGAAAAGAAATACGTAGCCGTCGGCATCAGACGATGATGACATCAGGCGCAACGAGGTGCCGCTGCCCGAGAAGTCGGCATAGGAGGGAGACGCCATAATATGGTCGTGTTCGCCGATGCGGAGGTGCATACCCCCGCTTGTCACTATCACTATCGCCCTCACAGCCAATATAGGCGGTGAGGGGCAGTTGATTTCGCGTGGGGATATTCTCCACATGCCCATCATATAATTGAGGTGGACAAGTCCGCCATAAAATTCTCCGAATTCCCTTATTCCCATTTTTATTACGAACGCTCTATTTACATCACTTGCAAAGGTATGGAAAAAAGGCGAAAAGGCAAAGCGTTTTCGGGGGAATAACATTTGTTGTGGAAAGAAAACGCGTTATTGCTCTACAAATAACAGGGCGTTAACAGAATTATCGATTTTGTTTCTGAATTGACAAAAAACGGGATAATCAAGACAACGGATATTCCGTTTGGACAATGTAACTTTGCACCGCAAAAAGAAACATAACAGATAAAAAGGATGAAAAAAACAGCTATCAAGGCAATGATTGTCGTGGCGGTCTGCACCACGATGTCGGTATCTTGCCGCAGGCAGGAAATGAAACAGGATGCAGGCAAATACAAGACCATAAGCATCACGAAGTCTGCCACTACCATTGAGCGCGAATACACCTCGACTCTCAAGGGCGTGCAGAGCGTGGAGGTGCGCCCGCAGGTGAGCGGAACAATAACAAAGATACTCGTGAGCGAGGGTGCGAAGGTGAGAAAGGGCGAGGTGATGTTCGTCATCGACCCCGTGCCCTACAAGGCGGCTCTGCAACAGGCGGAGGCTCAGGTGAAGTCGGCAAGGGCACAACTCGAAGCCGCCGAACTGGAACTCAACAGCAAGCGAATGCTGAAAACGCAGAACGTGATTGGAAGTTATGAACTGGAGCAGGCTGAGAAAAGCGTGAACCGCCTGCGCGCCACACTCGAAGAGGCTGAAGCCGCGGCACTTTCGGCGCGCAACAGTCTGTCATACACCGAGGTGAAGAGTCCTGCCGACGGGGTGATAGGCATGATTCCATATAGAGTGGGGGCATTGGTAGGCCCGTCGATAACGGAACCATTGGCAACTGTGGCTGACAACGGAAGCATATACGCCTATTTCTCCATCACCGAGAAGGAGATGCAGCGCATACTGTCGGAACACGGCACATTGGACCGTGGTGTGGAGACAATGCCAAGCGCACGCCTGCGCATGGCAGACGGAAAGATGTACGACCACGAGGGACGCATCGACGCCATCAGCGGAAATGTGGATGCCTCAACCGGTGCGGTGACGCTTAGGGCCACCTTCAGCAATCCCAAGCAGATGCTGCGCGACGGGGGCACAGGAACCATCATCCTGCCCTACTCGATGAGCGGCACTGTGGTGATACCGCAGGAAGCCACTTACGAACTACAGGACAAGCATTTCGTGTTCAAGGTGATACACGGCAAGACCAAGTCGGCGGAAATAAAGGTGGCTGACTACAACAACGGCAAACAGTATATAGTGACATCTGGACTCTCCGACGGCGACGTTATCATTGCCGAGGGAGCGGGACTGTTGCATGACGGAATAGAAGTGAGGACGGAAAGATGAATGTAAAAATGTTTCTCAACCGCCCGATATTGGCTTGTGTCATATCGGTGCTGATAGTTATGGTGGGCATTATAGGACTTGTCAATCTGCCCATGGAGCAATATCCCGATATTGCTCCGCCCACCATCAGCGTGAGCGCGACGTATTCGGGAGCAAATGCCGAGACGGTGCTGAAGAGTGTGGTGGTGCCCATAGAGGAAGCCATCAACGGAGTGGAGAACATGTCGTATATGACATCCACTGCCACCAATGCGGGTTCTGCCACCATCACCGTGAACTTCGAGCAGGGCACCGACCCCGACATGGCTGCGGTGAACGTGAAAAACCGCGTGAGCCAAGCCGAGGGGAAACTGCCGGCGGAGGTGACAAAGGTGGGAGTGAACGTGGAAAAGCGCCAGAACTCCATGCTGAAAATCATATCGCTCTACAGTCCCGACGACTCCTACGACAATGACTTCATAACAAACTACTTCAAGATAAACGTAGAGCCGAAGATACTGCGCATCAAGGGTGTGGGCAGCGTGAACACCATGGGTAGCGAATATGCCATGCGAGTGTGGCTCAACCCGCAGAAGATGGCGCAATACTCGCTCGAACCGTCTGACGTGATAGCAAAGCTCGACGCACAGAACGTAGAGGCGGCAACAGGTACACTCGGCGACAACTCGGACAACACCTTCCAATATACCCTGAAATACCGCGGAAGATACGAGACGGCGGGAGAATTCGGCGACATAGTCATCAAGGCTCTCGATGGCGGCAAGGTATTGAGGCTCAAGGACGTGGCACGTGTGGAACTGGGTGTGCAGAGCTATGCCTACAGCAACCAGGTGAACTCGCATCCCGGAACCACCGCCATGGTGGCGCAGACCGCAGGATCCAACGCCCACGACATCAACGAGCAGATAGACAAACTGCTCGAAGAGATACAGGAACAACTGCCCGAAGGACTGGAGATAAAGAGCCTGATGGACACCAACGACTTTCTCAATGCCGCCACATCCGAGGTGGTGCAGACATTGCTTGAGACCATCTGCCTGGTGGTGCTCGTGGTGTTCGTGTTCCTTCAGAGCATGCGCTCAACGGTGATACCGACAATATCCATCATAGTGTCGCTCATAGGCACATTCGCCTTCATGTATGCGTATGGCTTTTCTCTTAATCTGTTGACCCTCTTCGCCCTCGTGCTCGTCATCGGCACCGTGGTGGACGATGCCATCGTGGTGGTGGAGGCAGTGCAGGCGAAGTTTGACGAAGGCGAAAACTCTCCCTACAGGGCAACCTCAAGGGCTATGGACGGCATAGCCACCGCCATCTTCACCACCTCCTTGGTGTTCATGGCAGTTTTCATACCTACTTCCTTCATGGGCGGTACCAGCGGTACCTATTACGAGGAGTTCGGATTGACGATGGCGGTGGCAGTCGGTATATCCGCAGTCAATGCGCTCACACTTTGTCCGGCACTTTGTTCTATCATCATGCGACCGTGGGACGGCGTGAAGAAAAGTTTGTCAGAAAGATTCCATATTGCCTTCGACGCCGCTTTCCACGGTCTTGTCTCGCGGTATTGCCGCGTATTGAAGACACTCTTCCGCCGCAGCTGGATAACATGGTCGATGCTTGCGGTATGCATTGCACTGCTCGCCGTGCTCATGACAAACACCAAGACGGGACTCATCCCCGACGAGGACATGGGTACGCTGTTCGTAAACGTGACCACTCCGGCGGGAAGTACGCTCAACCAGACGAAAAAGGCAATGAAAGCCGTGGAGGACTCGCTGAAAACCATCCCCGAGGTGGAGGCATACTCCAACGTGGCGGGATACAGTTCGCTCGGCGGACAGACCTCGGCAGGAGGTATGATCATCACCAAGCTCAACAACTGGGACGACCGCACCGGAAAGGGACAGGACATCAACTCCGTAATCGGGCGCATACTCATGAAGACATCCGACATCAAGTCGGCATCCATCTTCGCCTTCGCCCAGCCCACCATCATGGGATATGGCATGAGCAACGGTTTTGAACTCTACGTGCAGGACCGCAAGGGAGGCAGTGTGACCGACCTTATGAGCGTCACCAACGACTTCATCGCCGGACTCAACAAGCGACCTGAGATATCACAGGCATATACGGCATTCTCAGCCCGCTATCCGCAATACAGGGTGGAGGTGGATGCAGCGAAATGCGAGCGCGCAGGCATATCCCCGACAACTGTGCTCAACGTGCTCAACGGATATATCGGAGGCAACTATGCCAGCAACTTCAACGCCTTCTCCAAGCTATATCGAGTGATGGTGCAGGCTCCCGCCGCCGACCGACTCGACGAACATTCATTGGATAATATGTTCGTGCGCACGGCATCGGGCGAAATGGCTCCAGTGGGACATTTCATCACTCTCACGAGGGTGTATAGCTCGGAGTCGCTCACGCGCTTCAACCTCTACACGTCAATCTCAGTCAACGGACAGCCCGCCGAAGGCTATTCCTCTGGCGACGCCATCAACGCCATCCAGGAGGTGGCAAGGGAGACATTGCCCAGAGGCTACGGATATGAGTTCTCGGGAATGACGCGCGAGGAGTCAAATGCGTCAGCCAACACATACATCATATTTGCCATTTGCATTATCTTTGTATATCTTATTCTTTGCGCCCTCTACGAGAGTCTGCTCATCCCGCTTGCGGTGATGCTCAGCGTGCCGTTCGGACTTTTAGGCTCGTTCCTCTTCGCATGGTGCTTCGACTTGGAGAACAACGTCTATATGCAGGTGGGACTGATAATGCTCATCGGTCTGCTTGCCAAAACCGCCATCCTGCTCACGGAATACGCCTCGGCACGACGCCGCGAGGGGATGACGGTGGCAAGGGCGGCAATGGAGGCTGCTGCCGCCCGACTGCGACCTATCCTCATGACTGCGCTGACAATGGTAGTGGGTATGTTGCCTCTCGCCTTCTCAAGCGGTGCAGGAGCCAATGGTAATATCTCGCTCTCGCTCGGTGTCATCGGAGGTATGTTGGTGGGCACAATAGCACTGCTCTTCGTGGTGCCGGTGTTCTTCATCGCACTGCAGACCTTGCAGGAGAAGATGAAGCGTGCAACGGTATTGAACAAGACAATAATCATATACCTGACGCTTGCAACGGCGACATTGTCGAGTTGCGGCATATACACAAAGTATGAGAGGACTGCGGAAGTGCCTGACGGATTGTATGGCGAGGTCGGCGCGATGGAGAACGACACCACGCGGGGGATTGGCTGTTTGCCCTGGCGCAATCTGTTCACCGACCCCAATCTGCAGTCCCTCATCGAAGAAGGATTGCAACACAACACAGACTTGCTAACTTCGGAACAGCGCATCCTGGAGGCAGAGGCAACACTGCGCTCGGCTCGCCTTGCCCTGTTACCTTCACTATCTCTTTCCTTGCAGGGAGCAGTGAGCAGTTTCGACGGTCAGAAGGCGGTGAAGACATATTCACTGCCCCTGACCACAAGCTGGGAAGCGGATGTGTCCGGGAAACTGCGCAACGCGCGCCGGCAGTCGAAGGCCCTATATGAGCAAAGCATCGACTATAAACAGGCTGTGCAATCGCAACTTATCTCGAATATTGCAAATTGTTACTATACTTTGTTGATGCTTGATGAGCAGTTGCAGATAAGCAGGGAGACGGAACAGTCATGGGCGGAGACCGTCGCGGCCACCCGGGCGATGGTTAGTGCCGGCATGGCAAACGAGGCGGGAGTGGCACAGATGGAGGCGGCACGAAATAGCGTGTCGGTGTCGATACTCGACACACAGGAGCAGATAAACCAGGTAGAGAACAGTATGGCAAAACTACTCTCCTCTACTCCACGCCACATAACCCGCGGCTCGCTTGCCCAACAGAGCATGCCGGAGTCTGTATCATGCGGAATACCGCTCTCCCTGTTGTCTGCACGTCCCGACGTGAGGGTTGCCGAACGCCAGCTTGAATATGCGTTCTACGGTGTGAATGCGGCACGCTCGGCATTATATCCATCAATTACTCTTTCGGGGAGTGTGGGATGGACTAACAACGGAGGGGGCATTGTCTCAAATCCGGCAAAGATACTCGCAGAGGCTGCCGCACAGCTCACCCAACCGATATTTGCGCAAGGCAAGCTACGCGGACAACTGAAGATTGCCAAGGCGCAACAGGAGGAGGCGAGACTGTCGTTCACACAGACACTGCTCGACGCAGGAGTGGAGGTGAACGATGCCTACACCCAATACCAAACGGCAATAGGCAAGACCGCACATCTCGACCAGCAAGTGGAAAATCTTGAAAAGGCTGAAAAATCCACCCTTCTGCTTATGGAACACGGCACATCCACATATCTCGACGTTCTCACCGCCCGCCAGAGTCTTCTGTCGGCAAGACTGACACAGGTAGCAAACCGCTTCTCATGTCTTCAGGGAGTTGTAAATCTCTACAAGGCCCTCGGAGGAGGAGCGGAATGATTCCAACCACAATCAAAAAACCCAGGGCGTTGCCCTGGGCTATGTGCTTTTGGGCTTTCAGCCCGTGTAATATTAATCTACAATCAGATTTTCACCTGTCATGTCGGCGGGCTGCTCGAGTCCCATGATGTGGAGGATTGAGGGAGCCACGTCGGCAAGGCGTCCGTTCTTCACTGTTGCCGAATTGTTGTCGGTGACATAGATGAAGGGCACGGGGTTGAGAGAGTGGGCGGTGTTGGGAGAGCCGTCCTCGTTGACTGCATTGTCGGCATTACCGTGGTCGGCAATGATGATGGCCTCGTAGTCGTTGGCCTTGGCAGCCTCGATAACGTCCTTCACGCAGTTGTCAACTGCCCAAACGGCCTTGGCGATGGCGTTATATACACCGGTGTGTCCCACCATGTCGCCATTGGCGAAGTTCACCACGATGAAGTCATACTCCTGGGTGTTGATGGCACCAACGAGCTTCTCCTTCACCTCGTATGCCGACATCTCGGGCTTCAGGTCGTATGTTGCAACCTTCGGAGAGGGCACGAGGATGCGGTCCTCATTCTCATACGGAGCCTCGCGTCCGCCGTTGAAGAAGAATGTAACGTGGGCATACTTCTCGGTCTCGGCGGTGTGGAGCTGCTTAAGTCCCTTTGAGCTGAGATACTCGCCAAGGGTGTTGGTGACGTTCTCCTTCGGGAAGATGATATTCACGCCCTGGAACGATGCGTCATACGGAGTCATGCAGTAGTACTGGAGTCCGGGGATGGTCTTCATTCCCTCCTCGGGCATGTCCTGCTGGGTGAGCACCTGAGTAAGCTCCTTGGCACGGTCGTTGCGGAAGTTCATGAAGATAACCACGTCGCCCTCCTGGATTGTTCCGTCAACGGTGGAGTTGTTGATAGCCTTGATGAACTCGTCGGTAACGCCCTCGGCATAGCTTTCCTCCATAGCCTTCACCATGTCGTCGGCCTGCTTTCCCTTGCCCTCAACGAGCAGGTCGTAGGCCTCCTTGACGCGGTTCCAACGCTTGTCGCGGTCCATTGCGTAGAAGCGTCCGATGATGCTTGCGATGTTGGCGTCGTTCTTGGCGCAAACGTCAGTGAGCTGCTGGATGAATCCCACACCGCTCTTAGGGTCGGTGTCGCGTCCGTCCATGAAGCAGTGCACGTATGTGTTCTTCAGTCCATACTCCTTGCTTATCTCGATAAACTTGAAGAAGTGGTCGAGTGAAGAGTGTACGCCTCCGTCAGAAGCTAACCCCATGAGGTGAACCTTCTTGCCGGTCTTCTGAGCGTATGAATATGCGTTTACCACCTGCTCGTTCTTCAGGATAGAACCGTCCTTGCAGGCGCGGTTGATCTTGACGAGGTCCTGATAAACGATGCGTCCTGCACCGATGTTGAGGTGACCTACCTCAGAGTTACCCATCTGTCCGTCAGGCAGACCGACGTTTTCGCCGGAGGCCTCAAGCTGCGAGTGGGCACTAACAGCTGTAAGATAGTCGAGGTAAGGTGTCGGCGTGTTGAAGATAACGTCGCCCTTGCCGTGCTTTCCGATTCCCCATCCATCGAGGATCATCAGTAATGCTTTTTTTGCCATAGTCTTAAATATATTAATTAAAATTTCGCATTTGCTCTATTCTTGGAGTTAAAAGGAGTTAGAGGAAGTTATCGCTCCCTATGGTCGCTAAGAAGTTAAAAGACAATACTAAAAGCCAAGCTTGAACATACGTCCCTTATCTTCCTTTATCTTCCCTTATCTCCCTCCATTTTCTGTTTATGCGGTGCAAAGTTACTGCAAATCACCGATATTTCAAAATAAAATGCACTTTTTTTGTATCTTTTCTCATTTTATAGGCAGTCTTGAGGATTTTTTTTGTACCTTTGCA
>JBJEAV010000239.1:0-2272 GCA_051869395.1 Prevotella sp. | reverse complement strand
AGGCGACGCGTCGAACTGCAGAACAAAGGCGACTTCAGCAAGATGTTCGTCTTTATGGCTGACGTGCAGGCTCTCACCGACAATGCCGACAACCCCGAGAAGATTCGCCAGAATATCATCGAGGTGGCTCTCGACTATCTCGCCGCAGGTCTCGACCCCGAGAAATGCACGCTCTTCATCCAGAGCCAAATTCCCGAACTGGCAGAACTGACCACCTATCTAATGAACCTCATCACAGTGAGCCGCGTGCAGCGCAACCCCACTGTGAAGACAGAGATAAAGATGCGCAACTTCGAGGCCAATATCCCCCTCGGCTTCTTCTGCTATCCCGTGAGCCAGGCTGCCGACATCACTCTCTTCAAGGCAACCACAGTGCCTGCAGGCGAGGATCAGGAACCGATGCTCGAGGTGACGCGCGAATTAGTACGCCGATTCAACCAGACCTATGCTCCCGTGCTCGTGGAGCCGGAGATTATGCTGCCCGAGAACGCCACGGCACGCCGCTTGCCCGGAACCGACGGCAAGGAGAAGATGAGCAAGAGCCTCGGCAACTGCATCTATCTCTCTGACTCGGAGAAGGATGTGTGGAAGAAGGTGAAAAAGATGTCAAACGGTGCTCCACGCATGTCGATGGACGAACCTGGAAACCTTGAGGGCAATGCCGTATTCACATACCTTGAGGCATTCAGCTGCGACGACGACTTCGCCAACTACTGGCCTGAGTTCAAGAACCTCTACGAACTCAAGGAGCACTACGTCAAGGGAGGAATAGGAGACGGAACATGCAAGAAGTTCCTCAACACCATCCTCAACAACATGCTCGAGCCGATGCGCCAGCGTCGCCACGAATTTGAGCAGGACATTCCCGAAATATACAACATCCTGCGCAAGGGCACAGAGAAAGCCCGCGAGACTGCCGCCCAGACCATGGCAGAAGTGCGCGAGGCAATGCGCATCAACTATTTCGACGATGCCGAGCTAATCCGCAGTCAGGCTGAGAGATTCAAGAGCCTGTGATTTTTATTAAACACAGAGACACGGAGTCACAGAGAGGATTTTATTAAGTTTTTAATAAGATGAAAGGGCAAAAGCGTAAAAGGAGATTACGCTTTTGCCCTTTCAGGGCGTTCTTTCGTAATCACATCAAAAAACCCAGGGCGTTGCCCTGGGCTATGTGCTTTTGGGCTTTCAGCCCGCTATGTTGATATTTGCATAAGAATGTTCAATATTCAAAAGGAATATCGAGCTGCGTGTCGCCAAGGAGGTTGAACGAATGGCGATGGTAGGGGGTGATGCCGTATTGCTTGATGGCAGCGCGATGTTTCTTGGTGGGATAACCCTTGTTGCCACGCCAGTCGTATTGCGGATATTCCTCGGCAAGACCGTTCATATAGTCATCTCGATAGGTCTTGGCAAGGATGCTTGCGGCAGCTATGGAGAGATACTTGCCGTCGCCTTTTACTATTGTGGCGTAGGGCAAGTCGTTATATGGCTTGAATCGGTTGCCATCCACTATGATTGCCTCGGGACGGACTTCCAATGAGTCGAGAGCACGATGCATGGCGAGGATACTGGCATTGAGAATGTTTATCTTGTCGATTTCCTCGGCAGTGACGATGCCAAGAGCCCAGGCAATGGCATCGCGCTGGATTACCTCGCGGAGGGCATAACGCCGCTTCTCGGTGAGTTGCTTGGAGTCGTTGAGGTCGGGATTGCTGTAATCGGGGGGCAGTATGACGGCAGCGGCATAGACGCTACCGGCAAGGCAACCGCGGCCTGCCTCGTCGCAACCGGCTTCCACTAAGGATGGGTGATAATAGGGAAGCAAGGGGGACTTGCGGCTAACACCGCAAGCACGAGGGTTGGAGGGGGACGGGACAGGGGACATAGGCTCAGAACATTTGTGCGACGCGGGTGATGGCAGATGCGAGGGCGTCGATTTCCTCTTTGGTGTTATACAGGGCAAAGGAGGCACGCACGGTGCCTTGTATGCCGAGGCGATCCATAAGGGGTTGGGCGCAATGGTGACCGGTGCGCACGGCTATACCGAGGCGGTCGAGCAATGTGCCCATATCGAGATGGTGGATGTCTTTTACGAGGAATGACACCACGGCATCCTTATGGGCTGATGTTCCGAAGAGCCTCATCCCCTCTATGTCGGAGAGCTTTTTCATACAATAGTCGGTCAGTTCTCTCTCATGAGCAGAGATATTGTCAAGACCGATGGATTCCATATATTCAATAGCCTTGGCGAGACCGTGGGTAGCCACGT
>JBJEAV010000238.1:0-2324 GCA_051869395.1 Prevotella sp. | reverse complement strand
GAAATTGTCCAGCGGGGCACCCACGACGAGCTAATAGCCCAGCCAGGTCCCTACCGGGAGCTAATTAGGAATTAGGAATGAGGAATTAGGAATGAGGAATTAGAAAAATGTTATTCGACGACCAGATAAACAAAAGACAATCCCGCGAGACCGCCGACCTCCGCGAAGTGTTCGGTGACACTGCCTCCGACATGGGCTTCAAGGTGAACCGTGGTTCCACCAGAGGCTCAGGAGACCGTGTGCTCCATCGCCTCCTCGAACATCTCGGAGTCACCGACTACCAGCTCGACTCCGACGGATTCCTCACTCCCGACGAGCAACTCGAACAAATCCTGCGTCCGCGAGGCATCATGCAGCGCAAGGTGGAACTCGAAGGACAATGGTGGAAGATGACCATCGGACCAAAACTCGCTCAGGACAACGAGGGCAACATGCTCCTCTTCCTGCCTCGCAAATGGGTCTTCGGATATAAGTGCATATTCCCAAATGGCGAAGAGCGCAAGGTAGATGCACAACTGATGAAAAACGTCAAGCCTCTCGCCCTCGCCTTCTATCACGCACTGCCGCCCCGACCGCTCAAGGGCATCGACCTTATCAAATACGCACTGCGCATACTTCCCACCTCGGCAGTCTTCGCCGTGCTCTCAACAGCCCTTGTGGTGAGTCTCTTCGGTATGTTCATCCCGTTCATCAACAAGCTCATCTTCAACAGCATCATCCCTAACGGCAGACTCGCGGAACTCTTCCCCGTGGCGGCTCTCTTCGGCGGTGTAGTTGTGGGCACTGCCCTTATGGAGGTGATGCGCAACAAGCTCATTCTCCGACTTAAGGATATCCTCGGCATAAACCTCCAAAGCGCAATCATGGCACGCATACTCACGCTCGACACCGGTTTCTTCTGGAAATACTCTTCAGGCGAAATCACCAACCGCATAACATCCATACGCCAACTGTGCTCGCTTGCCAACAACGCCATCCTCGGAACTCTCATCACACTGATTTTCTCCGTGATTTATGTGTTCCAGATTCTCGTCTATGCCAAGTCGCTTCTCATACCGTCTCTCATACTGCTGTTTATTCAGTTTGCACTGCTTGTGATATATGCCATTCAGATGCACAACGAGGAGCGAGAACTCGCCGAACACAAGTCCATGCTCGACGGTATGGAGTATAATATGTTTGCGGGCATACAGAAAATCAAGCTCACAGGCTCTGAGAAACGGGTGTTCACCAAGTGGCTCGACCTCTACCGCCACTGCGCGCATATATCCTACAACCCCTCCATGTGGGTGAAGATAATGCCAGCACTCATCGCTCTCTGCCAAACTGGAAGCCTCGCCATAATATGGTGGTATGCCGTGGAGAACCACGTGGGAGTGTCTGACTTTATCGCTTTCAGCGTAGCTTACGGAATGATTGCCTCGGCACTTGCCGCCATCATCAACATCATACCCGACGTGGCACAGGTAAGTCCGCTCATCAAGATTGCCGAACCGGTGCTCGACACCACTCCCGAACTAACCCCCGACGCACCTCAGGTGCAGTATCTCAGCGGCAGCATAGAGATCAGCGACCTCTCCTTCCGCTACAACAAGGATGGCAACTGGCTCTTCCGACACTTCAATCTCAAGATTAATCCCGGGGAATACGTGGCTATAGTGGGAGCGTCGGGATGCGGCAAGAGCACACTGCTCAGACTGCTCTTGGGATTCGAACACCCACAGGCAGGCGGTGTGTTCTATGACAACTACGACCTCTCGAAATGCGACAAGACAAGTCTGCGACGCATGATCGGCACATGCCTTCAGGGCGGAAGCCTCTTCGCCGGAGACATATTCAGCAATATCACCGTCACCGCTCCCAACTCCACTATCGACGACGCATGGCGTGCCGCAGAGATGGCTGGCATTGCAGAAGACATACGGCAGATGCCCATGCAGATGCACACAGTGGTCAGCGAGGGCAACCAGGGGTTCAGCGGCGGACAGAAGCAGCGCATACTCATCGCACGCGCACTCATTGCCAACCCCACCATTCTGCTTCTGGACGAGGCAACAAGCGCACTCGACAACATATCCCAGCGTATAGTGGCGGAGAATATCGACCGCCTCGACTGCACCCGCATAGTCATCGCCCACCGACTGAGCACCGTGCGCAACTGCTCGCGCATCATAGTTCTCGACAAGGGAGAGATAGCAGAGGAGGGCACCTACGACGAACTGATGGAGAAGCAAGGACTCTTCCGGAAGTTGGCGGAAAGGCAATTAGGAATTAGGAATTATGAATTATGAATTAGGAATTAGGAATTAGGAATTAGGAATTAG
>JBJEAV010000237.1:0-10874 GCA_051869395.1 Prevotella sp. | reverse complement strand
GGCATAGTCGAGACCCTTGATGATGAATCCCGCTTCCTCGCCCTTATTCTTGTTGCCGGGATTGGGGATGAACTTCAGCTTGGATGTCACGGTGAAGTTTTCGGCAGGGAACTTCTGCATCAGCGTGTTCTGCATGTCTGCGAGGTTTGTATATCCTTCCGGCTGCTGGATGCCATAAAGACGGAGCTTTGATTTCTTGGCGTCGCAGAAATACCAATAATGGCTATAAGGTCCTTCAAACTGCCACTGCAATCCCAAGGCAGTGTCGTTGAAGTCATCATCCTCCTTAGGTTGCACACTTGGGGATGCCTTCAGGTTAGGCTTCTTCCATTGCTCCACGGGGTCTCCACATCCGTCGCCGTCCTTGTCATCGCCAATCACGAGCCAGTCGTCCACCCATCGTGCGGGTTGCAGATGAACCACACGTCCGTAGGCGTGCTTGTCCTGGAAATGCAGGAACCAGTCCTCGCCCGATGGGGTGTCCACCCACGCTCCCTGGTGAGGACCATTAATCTTCGATTTTCCCTGAGCCATACCCACATATTCGTCGTAGGGACCGAAGGGATTGCGAGAGCGCAGTATCACCTGCCAGCCGTATTTCACGCCTCCTGCGGGAGACATTATATAATAATATCCGTTGCGCTTGTAGAACTTGGTGCCCTCGATGGTGGGCTGGTCTTCGTGTCCGTCATATACAATGCGAGATGGTCCTGTGACAGTAGTTCCGTCGGCAGACATGGGAGCCACGAAAAGCACCGACTTCACTCCCGCTCTCGAACCTGCGCAACCATGGGAGAGATAAGCCTTGCCATCCTCATCCCAAAGCGGGCAGCAGTCAATCATTCCCTTGCCGGCTTTAACGCACACGGGAGTTGACCATGTGCCTGCAGGGTCTTGGGTCTTGGTCATAAACAGTCCTTGGTCGGGGTCGCCCCAGTAGATATAGAACCAACCGTCGTGATAGCGGATGGCTGGTGCCCACACGTAGTTGCCATGCTGGATACGCTTGCGCCAGTCGAGTTCGGTGCCGCGGTATTCGGGCAATACGGGATAGTCGTCTTGCAGGGCAGCTCCGATAATCTTCCAGTTGACGAGGTCGGTACTATGGAGAATCTGGAGTCCGGGGAAGCAGGCGAAGCTCGACGAAGTCATATAATAGTCATCTCCGGCACGACACACGTCAGGGTCGGAATAGTCGGCATTGATAACCGGGTTGCGATACTTACCTCCAGGGAGATTAGGATTCCATGTCGCTGACTCCTGAGCCAACGACATCAGCGGCGAGCTGGTTAATGCAGCCGCAAAGAGTAGATTAATTGTTTTTCTCATATTCTAATATAGTTTGTTTTTTATATTTCTATTTTGCAAGTTTATTATTTAACTTTCTGAAGTAAAAAACTGTGCGGATGCCTCTGGGAGCGTGGGCGTCCCGCCCGCGGCCTGCCGAGAAACATATATCTTCCCTGTGCGTTGTTTTTGATTACTCTATACGCAGGCCGCAGGCGAGACGCCTGCGCTCCCAGAGGCTGCGCATTGAATTAAAAATCTCCTATTACACTTTCAATCGTGATTTTCTGCGCTTCCTTCTTTGTCAGTTGCTTCGACCATGGCACTCTGGCTTTGGTGTCTGCTCCCGCTCCACTGTTGTTGTATTCGAGATAGCGGGCGGTTTGCTCGCGCTCCTTTTGCCAGTGATGCCATCCTTCGGGACGGATGTGCGCACCAAACTCGCAGTTCATGAAGAGAGTATAACCGTAGTCACGCCATGGACGGCCGAGATACACCTTGTTGATGCCCTGGTCGGCAGTCAGACGGCAGTTGTTGAACACATAACCGTAAGTCTGATCCTTGGGAGTGGAGGCAGCGGTGATATATGAATTAGCCTTGCTGCGTATCTCACAATTCTCAAACCATGCCGTACCGGGACCGAAGATAAAGTCTGTAGTGCCTTCGATATAGCAGTCGCGGAACAGTTGGCGAGAGCCTCCGACACCCGTATATACCGTATCCTGATGTCCGAGGAACCGACATCCGATGAATGTCAAACGGTCGCCTTCGGTATGCAGAGCCACTGCCTGTCCTAATCGTGCAGAATTGTTCTCGATGGTGATGTTCTTCAGCGTTATGTCCGAGCCTTCGATTTTCAGGGTATATGTGCGGAACGTGCCCATACCCTTAGGTCTTTCGGCTGTGGGGATATTGGCATGGTCATCGTAGGTGATGATAGTGTTTTCAGCGTCCTCTCCGCACAGCTCGATATTGGTGAGCCACGAGGGGATAATCAGTTTCTCCTTATATACACCTTTTTTAATATATATAACCTTGTGATAATCCATAAAGGCACGACATACCTCTATGGCATCATCAACATTACGGAACTCCGCCGTGCCGTCACGCGCCACGAACAATGTGTCGGGATTGTCATACTTGTTAGCTGCCGACACGCCTGCGGCCATCATAGCCGCCAAGATAAGTAGTTTGCTTCTCACGTCTTTAATTCTTTAATATTTTAATTTTTTAATTTTGTAATTTGACAAAATTACAAAAGCTGCGTCACCTCCTGGAGTCCCTCAATCTTCTTGAGGTTGTCCATGATCTTCTTGATGTCATCGCGGTCGTGAACACGCAGTTCAAACTTTCCGCTGAAGATGTCATCGTCGCAGTTGATATATACCCTATGTATGTTGACGTTCATCTCACGTGAGATTACCTGCGTCACCTCGTTGAGAAGACCGATGTGGTCGATGCCCTGCATCTGTATGGTGGCGTCGAAGAACAGAGTGCGTCCCATATTCCATTTGGCGTCGAGAATACGGTTGCCGTAGCTCGTCTTCAGTTTGGCAGCCACGGGACAGCTGCGCTTATGTATCTCAATCTGCTTCTTGTTGTCGATGAATCCCAATACGTCATCTCCGGGTATGGGATGACAGCAGTGCATAAACTTGTACTGGTTGATGTTCTCGTCGGTGATGAAGATAGGTTTCTTGCGGTTGAACTTATCCGGTACGGTGAAGAGCTTCTGTTGTTCAGCCAATGACTGTTCGCCCTCAGCCTTTTTCTTGTTACCGAGGAAAGGCACATATTTTCTCCATCCCTTGGATGCCTTGTCGCTCTTGGCGTTGCCGCGCAGCTCGTCTATATCCTTGTCCGAAAGAAGCAGTGATTTCTCGCCTATAGCCTGGAAGAAGTCGTCGCGCTTCTCGATGTCATGGAACAGTGCAAGTTGGTCGGCTATCTCAGCCGAGTATTCGATGCCGTGGTTGGTGAGGAATGTCCTGAACTCCTCCTCGCCGATGCGCTGCTTGTCCCTGTCCTTGCGCCTAAGTATCGCCTGAATCTTAGCCTTTGCCTTTGCCGTACTCACGAAGTTTATCCATGAGTCCTGCACATGTTGCGACTTGGATGTGAGGATTTCCACCTGGTCGCCGCTCTGCAGCTTGTGGCTCAGAGGCACGAGCTTGTGGTTCACCTTGGCACCTATACAGTGGCTGCCGAGGAATGTGTGGATGGAGAAGGCGAAGTCGAGGGCGGTGCATCCTGCCGGCATGGTCTTAATCTCACCTTTCGGTGTGAACACGAATATCTCTGACGCAAAGAGGTTAAGCTTGATTGCGTCGAGGAAGTCCATGGCGTCGGGCTGCGGGTCGTCAAGGATTTCCTTAATGGTGTGCAGCCACTCGTTGAGTTCGCCCTCGTCCTCAGTGAACTCAATGTCTCCGCCATCCTTGTATTTCCAATGGGCAGCGAATCCCTGTTCTGCAATCTCGTCCATGCGGTCGGAGCGTATCTGCACCTCTATCCATCGCCCCTGCTTCGACATAAGGGTGACGTGCAGGGCCTGGTAGCCGTTGGCCTTCGGATGGTTGAGCCAGTCGCGCAGACGGTCGGGGTGTGACTTGTATATCTGACTTATGGCGACATATATGTTGAAACATTCCTTGATTTCCTCCTCGCGCTCTTTGGGAGTGAATATGATGCGCACGGCAAGTATGTCGTATATCTCCTCGAAGGTGACATGCTTGTTCTGCATCTTGTTCCAGATGGAGTAGGGGCTTTTCACCCTTTCCTTCAGGGTGTATTTGATGCCCATCTTGTCGAGAGCCTCCTTGATGGGTTGAGTGAACTGGTCGAAGAGTTCGTGGCGTGAGCTTTGTGTGGATTGCAGCTTGCTTTCGATAGAGGCATACTGGTCGGGATGTTCGTATTTGAAGCTGAGATCCTCCAGTTCAGTCTTAATCTTGTTGAGACCGAGTCGGTTTGCCAATGGGGCATAGATATACAGTGTCTCACCCGCAATCTTGTATTGCTTGTTGGCAGGCTGGCTTTCCAGAGTGCGCATGTTGTGCAGACGGTCGCATATCTTAATAAGGATTACGCGTATGTCGTCGCTCATGGTGAGCAGAAGCTTCTTGAAGTTCTCGGCTTGGGCGGAAGCCTGTTCGCCGAAGATACCTCCACTGATTTTGGTAAGTCCATCCACTATCTGCGCCACCTTGGCACCGAAGATGTTTTCGATGTCCTCCACGGTGTAGTCAGTGTCCTCCACCACGTCGTGCAACAGTGCGGCGCATATACTCGTCGAACCCAATCCCACCTCCTGGCAAGCTATCTGTGCCACGGCGATGGGGTGCATGATATATGGTTCGCCCGACAGTCGCCTGACTCCCTTGTGAGCTTGCTTTGCGAAGTTGAAAGCCTTGGTTATCAGGTCAATCTTCTGACGATGACGTGACTTGCTGTAAGTGTCTATCAAGTGCTCATAAGCACCGTTGATAAGCAGTTCGTCCTGCTCCTCAATCCTTTTCTGCTCTTCGTCCATAACTCCTTTAATTTTTTAATTCTTTAATCTTTTAATTTCTTTAATTGCAAAATTAAAGACCTCACTTCACTCTCAGTTTCTTGCCCGCCCTGATGTTCGTGCCCTTCAGTCCGTTGAGCTTCTTGAGCTTGGCTACGGTGGTGCCGTTCTTCTTGGCTATCTCCGAGAGGGTTTGTCCGCTCTTGATAGTCACGGTCTTGCCTCCGCTGCTTGTTCTCTTCTTCGACTTGCTCCTGCTTCGTGATGATGTGCTGCGCTTGTAGGTGGGCGCATCGTCGTTCACTTCCACAGTGGCACGTTTGGTGAAGAGAGCCTCGGCGTTGTAGGCATAGATGGAGTCCTGCATGTCGATGAACTTGCCCACTTCGGTTTGGGGCAGGCGTATTGCAGACAGTTTGCTGTCTCCCGGCACAATGTTCTTACGGTATGAGGGGTTGAGCGTGCGCAATTGTTCGATGTCGATGTTGCATACCGCCGCAATCTGTTCGAGATGCACGTTGCGGTCCACCATCACTGTGTCGGTCTTGGCAGGCAGACGCGTGGTCATCGGACAGATATTATGCTCGCAGTAGTATGTCATGATATAGTTGGCGGCGATGAATGCCGGCACATATCCTCGTGTCTCCTTGGGCAGGTAGGGGTATATCTGCCAGTAGTCCTTGCTGCCCTTGGCGCGGTGTATGGCCTTGTTGATTTGGTCGGGACCGCAGTTATATGCCGCAATCACGAGATTCCAGTCGCCGAACACCTTATATAAATCTTTAAGGTAGTTAGCTGCTGCGTATGATGACTTGATGGGGTCGCGGCGGTCATCCACGAGTGAGTTCACCTCCAGTCCGTATCTCTTACCCGTGGCGAGCATAAACTGCCACAGTCCTGTAGCTCCAACGCGCGAGACAGCCGTAGGGTTGAGAGCCGACTCAATCACTGGCAGGTATTTCAGTTCAAGCGGCAATCCGTAGGTTTCGAGAGCTTCCTCAAAGATAGGCATATAGAAGTTTGACGCTCCGAGCATGTAACTAACGGAGTGGCGCAGACGTCCGCTGTAGCGGTCGATGAATTTCTGTACCACCTCGTTGTATGGCATCTCAATGATGGTTGGCATGCGTTTGAGCCTGTCTATATACACTTCCTTTTCGAATACAGGGTTCACGTCCTTCATTCGGCAGTCGTTGTCCTCGTCGAGATATGTCTTCGACATGTAGAGGTTCAGGAGACTGTCGAGTTCAAACGTCATCGCTTCGGGGAATTCAATCACCTCTTCCTTACCTTCTTCATCGGTAACGGTGATTTCATCCTCATCATCTTCATAGTCTTCTTCAATCTGTGCCTGTATGGCAACATTGCTTGCCAGCAACAGGGCTACTGATATTAAAAATTTCTTCATTTATCAATGCTAAACTTTAATTTTTTAATATTTTAATTCTTTAATTCTTGATTTTCAATGAACTGAAAATCAAAACCTCAGTCCCAAGTTGACTCCTACTGCTGAGTTCTCAAGCGAGCCGGAGCTGAAAGTGCTGCCTCCTGGTATTACAGTTGGAGCCACCTTCAGGCTTAGGTCCTTGGATATATCAAACTCCGAGAGTTCGGCATCCACGTATGCGTCGATAACTGACAGGGCATATACACCGATGAGGCAGAACATGCTCATGTCGCGCCAACGGCGGTATTTGTCCTTGCGGCTTTTGAACAGTGTTTTGTATCTCTCCTCATTCGCCTCCGTGATGGTTGCCCCCAAGTGCAGGAACTTGTTGTAGCTCTGTGTATTAGGGTCGCTGTCCATGATGTCGAGATATGCCTGCGAGTAGTCGCGGTACATCATGTTGTTCCATGTCAGCGCATATATACATCCCATCATTCCGCCGTAGATAATAGGCAGTTTCCAGTATTTGCGGTTGTATATCTGACCACCTCCGGGGATTACCAATGCTAACCACAAGGCGCGGTTGGGGTTGGGTGTCCACGTTGTCCAGTCTCGCTTTGCTATCTTCCTGATATCGACGGTAGCCACGGAATCAGCCTTGGGCAGCATCTGCGACACACTGTCTATCAGTGTCTCCACCGACTTCTCAGGCAGTGTCTCCACCGCCCTGTCGGGCAGTGCAGCCTCAATACTGTCCTTCTGTGCCGATGCCGTATGAAAACCCGTCAAAAGAAAAATAAAAGCTATAATCAATCTAAAGAACATTTGTCTTTAACTCCTTCTAACTCCTTTTAACTCCTTTAACTCCCTGAAAAACTCCTTTAACTCCCTAAGACAACTTATCCAGCGCATTCATTATTCGCTCCAGCTCTTCCTCGTTGGCAAACGGGATGCTTATCTTTCCCTTGCCCTTAGGCGAGCAGGTCATCTGCACCTTTGTTTGGAAGAAAGAGGCAAGTCTCTCTTTTAGGATGTTGAATTCCTCGGGAAGTTGGTTGCCCGACTGTATCTTTTTCTTTGCCGTCTGAACGTCCTCGCCGCTCTTTAGGATATGCACAAGTTCTTCCACCTTGCGCACTGAGTAGCCGTTCTTCTGTATCTCCTTGAACAGCTTGATCTGCACGCTCGGACTGTCGATGGACAGGAGTGCACGGGCGTGTCCCATGTCTATCTCCTTGTTCTTCAGAGCCATCTGCACCTGGGCGGGCAACTTCAGCAGACGCATGTAGTTGGTTACTGCTGTGCGGCTCTTGCCCACACGCTCCGAGATCTTCTCCTGAGTCATGCCCGTAGTCTCCACGAGATGCTCGTAGGCAAGAGCTATCTCGATGGCGTTGAGATCCTCGCGCTGTATGTTTTCCACGAGAGCCATCTCCATCACCGTCTCGTCCTTCACGGTGCGGATATAAGCGGGAATACTTGCCAGTCCGGCCATCTGTGCGGCTCTCCATCGGCGTTCGCCCGCTATAATCTGGTATTTGCCGTCCTCCATCTGTCTGAGGGTGACGGGCTGTATGATACCAATCTCGCGTATGCTGTTAGCCAATTCCTGCATAGCCTCCTCGTCGAATTCGCGTCGGGGCTGGTTGGGATTGGGTGATATCTGGTCGAGGGCAATCTCGCTGAGGTTCGACGAACCCTGAGTTCTCACCTCGCCGGTGTCAATCAGAGCGTCGAGTCCCCGTCCATTGCCGATATCGTCGAGTCCCCTTCCGAGGACATTCCTGTCATATTTCTTATGTACTGCCATAAAGAACTTTAATTTTTTATTTTTTTTATATAAAACACAGAGTCACGGAGTAACAGAGTTTTTCCTCTGTATCTTCTTAATATCTTAAATTAAAACTCTGTACCTCTGTGTCTCTGTGTTTAATTCCTAACTCCTAATTCCTAATTCCTAATTCTTGTTAATGATTTCCTTCGCCAAGGCTAAGTGGTTCTTGCTTCCTGTGGAGTCGGCATCGTATAGGATAACTGGCAGACCGTGGCTTGGGCTTTCACTCAACTTCACGTTGCGCTGTATGACAGTCTTGAACACCAACTCCTGGAAATGGCGCTTCACCTCGTCGTATATCTGGTTGGCAAGGCGGAGACGTGAGTCATACATGGTGAGCAGGAATCCCTCAATCTCCAACTTTGTGTTGAGCTTGCTCTTGATAATCTTGATGGTGTTAAGCAGTTTGCTGATACCTTCGAGAGCGAAGTATTCGCACTGCACTGGTATGATGACCGAATCGGCTGCTGTCAGCGAGTTCACCGTGATAAGTCCGAGCGACGGACTGCAGTCGATGAGGATGTAGTCGTAATCATTCTTGATAGGGGTGAGCAGGTTTTTGATTACCTTCTCGCGGTTGTTGATGTTGAGCATTTCTATCTCAGCTCCCACAAGGTCGATATGACTGGGGATGATGTCGAGTCCGTCGATGTCGGTCGTATAAATGGCATCCCTTACGTCAGCATTATTGATGATGCACTCGTATAGCGAGCAATCTACTTCCTTGATATCTACTCCGAGACCGCTGGACGCGTTGGCCTGAGGGTCGGCATCCACTACGAGTACCGACTTCTCCAGTGTGGCGAGCGAAGCCGCCAGGTTGATGGTTGTCGTGGTTTTGCCCACACCACCTTTTTGGTTTGCTAATGCGATTATTTTTCCCATTTTTCTTTCAAAGAAATTAAAATATGGTGCAAAGGTACATAATTTATATGAAAAACCAATGAAAATTGGAGGAATTTTATTAATTTTGCACCCGAAAGAATACTTTTTTATGGAAAATAAGAAACCTTTAATACTAATTTCCAATGATGACGGCTATCATTCCAAGGGTTTGCGCTGTCTCATTGAGATGCTTTCGGGCATGGCTTATCTGCTTGTCTGTGCCCCCGAGTCCGCAAGAAGCGGATTCTCGTGTGCCTTCTCCGCTACCACTCCGTTGCGCCTCAAACTCAGGCGCAAGGGCGACAACTATGAGGTGTGGTCGTGCAGCGGCACTCCTGTAGATTGTGTCAAGATTGCCCTGAGCGAACTGTGTGGCGGCAGAAAGCCGGACATGGTCATCGGCGGCATCAACCATGGTGACAATGCCTCTGTGAACACCCACTATTCCGGCACTATGGGTGTAACAATGGAGGGCTGCATGAAGAATATCCCCTCGGTGGCGTTCTCGCTCTGCGACCATCGTGATGACGCTGACTTCGAGCCGATGGCTGAACTTGTAAAAGACATTACACGCAAGGTGCTTGCCCATGGCTTGCCCCGAGGAGTGTGTCTGAATGTCAACTATCCCGTGGTGCCCGATGGCGTCAAGGGCGTTAGGATATGCCGTATGGCAATGGGTTCTTGGAACAACGAAATAGTAAAGTGCCGACATCCACGTGATTACGACTATTATTGGATGGTGGGCGAATACACTAACGAGGAGCCTGAGGCTACCGACACCGACAACTGGGCACTCACCCACGGCTATGCTGCCATCACTCCCACAAGGATGGACGTGACGGCATACGACTCTTTTGAAAAATTAGGATTTATCACCGAATGAAATACTATCTCATAGTGGGGGAGGCGAGTGGCGACCTTCACGCCTCCCACCTTATCACCTCTATCATCAGTCGCGACCCCGAGGCTGAGTTCCGCTTCTTCGGCGGCGACATGATGACTGAGGCTGCGGGCAAGCGCGGAGTGCGACTGAAGCACTACAAGGAACTTGCATATATGGGCTTTATCCCCGTGTTGCTCCATCTCAACACCATACTGAAGAACATGAAGCGATGCCAACAGGACATCGTCTCATGGCATCCCGATGTGGTCATACTTGTTGACTATCCCGGCTTCAACCTTAAGGTGGCGAAATACTTGAAGCGCCACACCACCATACCCGTGTATTACTATATCTCGCCGAAGATCTGGGCATGGAAGGAGCACCGCATCAAGGCTATCAAGCGCGACATCGACGAGATGTATTCCATACTTCCCTTTGAGGTGCCCTTCTATGAGCAAAAGCATGGCTATCCCATTCATTATGTTGGTAATCCCACGGCGGATGAGGTGCGCCAGTTCCGTGCTTCATACGACGGCAAGCTCGACATCCCCCATGACAATGGCAAACCCGTGATAGCCCTGCTTGCGGGCAGCCGTTTGCAGGAGATTAAGGACAACCTGCCATCAATGATTGAGGCTACCGCCCATCTTAAAGACAAATACCAGATGGTGCTCGCAGGCGCACCCGGAGTTTCACCCTCATATTATGATTCATTTATTAAAGGAACGCACGTGAGCATAGTTTATGGTAAGACCTATCCGTTGTTGAGTCATGCCGTGGCGGCGTTGGTGACGAGCGGCACTGCCACTCTCGAAACCGCTCTCTTCGGAGTGCCTCAGGTGGTATGCTATCGTATGATCTTCCCGAAGTTAGTGGCAGTCCTTCGCCGTATATTATTAAAGGTGAAATACATCTCCTTGGTCAATCTCATTGCCGATGCCGAGGTAGTGCGCGAGTTAGTGGCAGACACATTCACTATAGACAACATCCGCCTTGAGCTTGATGCCATACTCCCCGGTGGTCCCGGTCGTTCCCGAATGTTGCAAGGCTACGAGGAAGTCTCCCGCCGTCTTGGCACGTCAGTAGC
>JBJEAV010000236.1:0-2341 GCA_051869395.1 Prevotella sp. | reverse complement strand
GGAGTCAGCACCTCTATGCGGTTGACAAGGTTGCGCGGCATCCAGTCGGCAGAGCCGAGGAAGTATTTGGGATTGCCGCCGTTGGCGAAGATGAGTATGCGCGAGTGCTCGAGATATGTGTCGATGATGCCCACTGCGGTGATGTTCTCGCTGATGCCGGGAAGACCTGGCACGAGGGAACAGTTGCCTCGGATGAGAATACTTATCTTCACTCCAGCCTGTGAAGCCTCATACAGCTTTGCCACCACATCCTCGTCGGTGATATGGTTTATTTTCACCTTTATCCATGCCTCCAGTCCCTCCTTGGCATTGCGTATCTCGTCGGAGATAAGACGCAGTATCTTCGGTTTCATCTCATTAGGCGAAACCAGCAACTCGCGGAACTTCACGGGCTTGAACGGCTTGCTGATAAACTCGAACACCTTCTTCACCTCGCGCACTATCTGCGGTCTTGCCGTCATCATCATGTAGTCGGTATATACCTTGGCGTTGCCCTCGTGCAGGTTGCCCGTGCCGATGCAGGCTATGTCGCCGCTCTTGCATGATATATACACAAGTTTGGAGTGAATCTTCAGTCCTTCCACACCGAACACCACCTCCACGCCAGCCTCCTGCAGGCGCTTGCTCCACTTGATGTTGCTCTCCTCGTCGAAGCGGGCAAGCAACTCTATCACCACCGTCACCTTCTTGCCGTTGCGGGCGGCGCAGATAAGAGCCTTAACCACCTTGGAAGCTTTTGCCAGTCGGTAGAGTGTCACGTTTATCGCCTTGACATCGGGACTGAGTGCCGCCTCGCGCAACACGCGTATAAAACTGTTGAACGAATGATATGGCACGTGGATGAAGCGGTCCTTCTGGCGGATGGTGTCGAGAATGCTCTGCTCGGTCTCAAGCTCCGGTTTCAGTATTGGAGTCCATTTGGCGTATTTCAGGTCTTGTCTGCCGCAGTCGGGGAATCCCATGAGGTCCTTGTGGTTCTGGTATCTGCCACCGCTGACGATGGTGTCGAGGGTGTCGATGTTCAGTCTCGACATGATGCGCTTGAGCAGTTCCTTCGGCATCTTCTCGTCGTAAATCACGCGGATAGGCTCACCGCTCTTGCGGCTCTTCACTCCCTTTGCCACCTTCTGCATCACACCGCTGTTGAGGTCGTTCTCTATGTCCATCTCGGCATCCTTGGTGAACTTGAATGAGTATGCCTCGTATGTGGCCTTGCCGGCACCGATGAATATCATCGGCAGACAATATCTGATGACATCGTCGAGATACATGATGTTCTCCATATCGTCGCTCTTGGGCAGTCGTACGAATCGTCCCAACTCCTTGTCGGGCATGGCTATCAGGGCATAGTCAACCTTGGGTTTCTTCTTGTCCTCAATCCACACCATGCGCTTGACGGCGAGGAAGATGCCGTCGTCGCCCGTGGCACCTATCTCCTTCACCTGCGAGAGCCATATTGGGTTGGTGCTGCCGTTGAGCTTCTCCAGGTACAGGCGGCGGATGAAGAGCTGCTGCTCCTCGTTCAGCTCGTTCTCGTGCAGCAGACGGATGCCCTGTTTCTCTAATTCCTCGGTGATGTTGTCAACCGCCTTTTCAAACTCCTTGTTGTAGCATGCGTTCAGGTGGTTGATGTCCTTGATGGTCTTCTTCGCCTTTTCGCGGTCTGTTTTTATGTTCTTGTCCTTCGACTGTGCGATACGGTTGAGCGAAGCCATTCTCACACGGAAGAACTCGTCGAGGTTGTTTGAATAGATACCGAGAAACGACATCCTCTCCAATATTGGCACATCCTTTTTCTCCGCTTCCTGCAGTATGCGGTGGTTGAAGTACATCCAGCTCAGGTCGCGCTCCACGTATGCGCCCTTCATGTCCTTTTCTTTTTCCATTTCTTTTTACTATTATGATGTTAATACTATTTTTGCCGCAAAATTATTTAATCTATGCTACAATCGTGTTACACTCATATTAAGATTATGTTTCCGATGTTATTATTCAAGTTCCTGATGTAAAAAACTGTGCCCACGCTCCCAGTGGCATCCGCCAACTGACTAAACATAACTCCCAAATAGGCAAGACATCCTCGCATAAGTATGAAAAAGTCATCCATAAGCTATGGATAAGTTATCAATAAGCTATGAAAAAGTTGCCCGCAAGCTATCTGACATTCATTCGCATTAATGCGAACCGCCATTCGCATTAATGCGAATGTACGTTCGCCTAAAGCGAATACACATTCGCATTAATGCGAATAAATGTCGGATAAGTACGAAATAACATTTTTATAACTATATAAGAACCTTATTATAACTATATAAGAACCTTATTATAACTATATAAGAAC
>JBJEAV010000235.1:0-2348 GCA_051869395.1 Prevotella sp. | reverse complement strand
TGGAACGACTGTGACAACAGCCTTGGAACGACTGTGACAACTACGATGGAACGACCGTGTCAACAGTCTTGATACAACTGTTCCAAAAGGTAATGCGCTATTGTGCCAAAGGTTATTCGTAAAACAACAAGATGAGTATATATATGACATCAAAAAGCCTAAGTAATAGGCTTAAATATAGCGTAATTCACCACTTGTTGATAGCTTTCCACCCATTTTTACCATCATCTGTCAGCATAACATTTCTTCCAATATTCTATATATCAATAACTTAATATCAAAAATGACACTGACAGATATTTTTAAACATTTTATCTTGCGCGCACACGCGCGCGAGAGAAACAGGGAAAGTATATATTAAACTTCCTCCATGCGGACATATATAGTTAATAATGGCGGATGCCATTGCCAAGGGGCGCGATTATGGCGAGAGCATTCATGAGCGATGCCCCAAAACTTTCATCACGAATTTCATGTGACATGTGACGCTGTAATATAACAACGGCTTAAATAACCTTTATTCATCACCACATTGTCTTTTTGTGTCCCCACTTCGCCGAAAACATTTGGCGGGGTGGGGATTAGTGGTTAATTTTGCGGCGAAAATTTATTGCATGATATGAATAGTAAGGTTTTAACGCTTCTAATGGCTACGGCAGCTTTCGCTTGCAGCTGCTCGCAGAAAAGCCCACGGCAGGAGGCGGCTCACTACAAGACAATGACCGTGAAAGCCGCTGATGTCACCGTGGTGACAGATTATTCCGCACGGCTCGAAGGCCAGCAGACTGTAGAGGTGAGGCCGGAAGTCAGCGGACTGATTAAAAAGATTTGTATTCATGAGGGTGACAAGGTGAAACGTGGTCAAGTGCTCTTTGTCATCAATCAAGTGCCTTATCGCGCTGCTTATGACGAGGCTGTGGCTAACGTCAGGAGCGCCCAGGCACAACTTGCCACGGCACAGTTGACTATGGAAAACACCGAGGCACTGTGGCAGCACAAGGTGGTGGGCGACTATGAACTCAAAACCGCCCGCAACTCCTTGGCTGCCGCGCGTGCTGCTTTGTCGCAGGCTAAGGCTAAGGCGGTGAGCGCCGCCGAGGACTTGGACCATACCGAGGTGAAGAGTCCCGTGGATGGTGTGGCAGGAATGATTGCCTACAGGGTGGGCGCATTGGTGTCGAGTTCTATTCAGTCACCTCTTGTAACTGTTTCCGACGACAGTCGCGTGTATGCTTATTTCTCACTTACCGAAAGTCAGGTGACGGATATGGTCGCCAAGTTCGGTTCCATGGATGCTTTAATAAAGAACTCGCCCGAGGTCAGTCTAAAGATGGCGGGTGGAAAGGAATATCCCACAAAGGGACGCATTGCTGCCGTAAGCGGTATTGTGACCGAGGGAACGGGGGCTGTCACAGTGAGGGCTGACTTCGACAATCCCGACCGCCTCCTGCGTGGTGGAGGCAGTGCCACGGTATGCTTACCCACAAAGCGCAATGGTTGCATAGTGGTGCCACAGGGTGCCACATACGAACTCCAGAACAAGACCTTTGCATATAAGATGGTGGACGGCAAGCCGCAATCCACCGCAGTGGTTGTCACCAAACTCAATAATGGCAAGGAGTATATTGTAGAGGAAGGCCTGAAACCAGGAGACGTGATTATCTCCGAAGGAGCGGGGCTGGTGAAAAATTGAAATATTGAAATATTGAAATATTGAAAAATTGAAAAATTAAAATATTAAAGGAGTAATGACTGTTAGGACTTTTATTGACAGACCGATACTGTCGGGAGTTATATCTGTGGCTATAGTCATCGTGGGAATCATCGGACTTAGCCAGTTGCCGGTGGAGCAGTTTCCTGATATTGCTCCCCCGACAGTGAGAGTGACTGCCACATATACTGGAGCCAATGCTGAGACGGTCATGAAGAGCGTCATCACACCACTTGAGGAACAACTCAACGGTGTGGAGAATATGATGTACATGACTTCCACTGCCACCAATACAGGTTCAGCATCCATCAGCGTGTATTTCCGACAAGGCACCGACCCCGACATGTCGGTGGTGAATGTGCAGAACCGTGTGGCATCGGCTCAGGGACTTCTGCCTGCCGAGGTCACCAAATCGGGAGTCACAGTGAGAAAACGACAGAACTCCACGCTAAAGTCGCTTTCGCTCTATTCTCCCGACGACTCCTACGACGCCAACTTCCTGACAAACTACATGAAAATCAATATAGAGCCCCAGATGTCACGTATCGCCGGAGTGGGCGAGGTGAACATCTGGGGAGCGAACTACTCCATGCGTATATGGCTCGACCCTCTGCGCATGGCGCAATACCGTTTGACC
>JBJEAV010000234.1:0-2356 GCA_051869395.1 Prevotella sp. | reverse complement strand
CCTAACAGTGTCCCCCGACCCGATTCAGGGCCGCAGGTTAGAAACCCAGCAAACCAAGGGTGGTATCCCAAGGATGACTCCACACAACCTGACGGCCGTGCTTCTCAGTCTCCCACCTATCCTGTACATGATTTACCGAATCTCAGTATTAAGCTGCAGTAAAGCTCCATGGGGTCTTTCCGTCTAGTTGCGGGTAACCGGCATCTTCACCGGTACTACAATTTCGCCGGGCGGGCTGTTGAGACAGTGCCCAAATCATTACGCCATTCGTGCGGGTCAGAACTTACCTGACAAGGAATTTCGCTACCTTAGGACCGTTATAGTTACGGCCGCCGTTTACCGGGGCTTCAATTCAGACCTTCGCTTGCGCTAAGCCCTCCTCTTAACCTTCCGGCACCGGGCAGGCGTCAGCCCCTATACGTCATCTTTCGATTTAGCAGAGACCTGTGTTTTTGGTAAACAGTTGCTTGGGCCAATTCGCTGCGGCCACATTCCTGTGGCACCCCTTCTCCCGAAGTTACGGGGTCATTTTGCCGAGTTCCTTAACAACCCTTCTCCCGATGGCCTTAGGATTCTCTCCTCATCTACCTGTGTCGGTTTGCGGTACGGGCACTGATTAAATACGCAGAGCTTTTCTCGCCACAGAGCATCGAAGCCACACGGACCGTAGTCCGCTCCGTTAGGCCAGGTCAACCAACGCCTGGGTCCTTCTATCTCCATGTGTCCCTCTGTTTAACGCTTCAGTGGTAACGGAATATCAACCGTTTGTGCATCGACTACGCCTCTCGGCCTCGCCTTAGCTCCCGACTTACCTTGGGCGGACGAACCTTCCCCAAGAAACCTTAGATTTTCGGCCATTATGATTCCCACATAATTCTCGCTACTCATTCCGGCATTCTCACTCCCATGAAGTCCACCGCTGCTTCCGCTGCGACTTCACCCCGCATGGGACGCTCCCCTACCCCTGTGTAATACACAAGCCCAAGCTTCGGTTATATGCTTAGCCCCGTTAAATTTTCCGCGCAAGAACACTCGACCAGTGAGCTATTACGCACTCTTTGAACGAGTGGCTGCCTCTAAGCCAACATCCTGGTTGTTTTCGCACTCTCACATCGTTTTCCACTTAGCATATATTTGGGACCTTAGCTGTAGGTCTGGGCTGTTTCCCTTTTGACCACGGAACTTATCTCTCGCAGTCTGACTGCCAGACATCAATTATACGGCATTCTTAGTTTGATAAGGTTCAGTAAGCTTATCGCCCCCTAGCCTATTCAGTGCTTTACCTCCGTTAATCTAATCTGACGCTAGCCCTAAAGCTATTTCGGGGAGAACCAGCTATCTCCGGGTTCGATTGGAATTTCACCGCTAGCCACAAGTCATCGCCGGTCATTGCAACGAACGTGCGTTCGGGCCTCCATGGAGCTTTACCTCCACTTCACCCTGCTCATGGCTAGGTCACCCGGTTTCGGGTCTAATGCCACTGACCATTTCATCGCGCTATTAACACTCGGTTTCCCTACGCCTTCGGTACTGAATACCTTAAGCAAGCCAGTAACAGTAACTCGCCGGACCGTTCTACAAAAAGTACGCTATCACGCTTAAATGCGCTCTAACTGCTTGTAAGCACAAGGTTTCAGGTTCTATTTCACTCCCCTCCCGGGGTCCTTTTCACCTTTCCCTCACGGTACTGCTTCTCTATCGGTCATCAGGTAGTATTTAGGCTTGGAGGGTGGTCCCCCCGTATTCCCACGGGATTTCACGTGCCCCGTGGTACTCTGGATACAGGCTGCTCAGAACAGTTTTCGTGTACGGGGCTCTCACCCTGTATCGCTGGCCTTCCCAGACCATTCCACTAACTGTTCCTTCACGTGATGCCTGTCCAAACCCCAGGAATATTGCTACTCCTGGTTTGGCCTCTTCCGCGTTCGCTCGCCACTACTAGCGGAATCTCGGTTGATTTCTTTTCCTCGCCCTACTTAGATGTTTCAGTTCAGGCGGTTCCCCACCATACGCTATGGATTCACGTATGGTTGACACGCTATAAAACGTGCCGGGTTGCCCCATTCAGTGATCCCCGGATATAACGCTTATGTGCAGCTCCCCGAGGCTTATCGCAGCTTATCACGACTTTCATCGGCTCCTGATGCCAAGGCATTCCCCTTGCGCTCTTTTTAGCTTGACCTAGTAGATTAATCATCTTTGTTAGCTGATTACTCTTTAGTTGAATTATGCAGGCTCTCTCAAAAGAAGTTTTTCTTTGGCTAAATTGTAATTTACCCTAAATTAAAAGTTTCCTTCTGTTGCCTTCTCATAATTGCATCATAATAAAGAACAATGTTCAGTTTTCAAGGTACAG
>JBJEAV010000233.1:0-2374 GCA_051869395.1 Prevotella sp. | reverse complement strand
GTGCGCGACACGTTTGACCCGAATAAGAATTCAGGACTTGAGTTTTCTGACATACAAGCTTTTGTAGCATACAACGGCGAGGGTAAATGTGTGGGACGCATTGCCGGTATTATCAATCACCGTGCCATACAGAAATGGAACGTGCGTGCGGTGCGCTTCGGCTTCTTGGAGTTTATCGACGATGTGGAAGTGTCGGAAGCCCTGCTCAATGCTGTCAGCGATTGGGGCAGGGAGCATGGGATGACACAGATACAGGGTCCGATGGGCATATATGACTTCGACAAGGAGGGGATGCTCGTCGAGGACTTCCATCTTAAGGGTTCGATGATTACGATATACAATCCTCCTTATTATCCCGAGCACATGCAGCGCTTGGGATTCAGGAAGGAGGTTGATTGGGTGCAGTTTCAGATTGCGGTGCCCAAGGAGGTTCCGGCTAAGTATGCCCGTGTGGCAGCCTTGTCGAAGGACTTGTTCGGACTGGTCACGCGCAAGCTAACGCGCAAAGAGGTGCTGCACGAGGGATATGGAAAGAAAGTCTTTGATCTGTTGAATGTAGCATATTCACCGTTGTTCGGATATACCGAGATGTCGGAGAGGCAAATTGACGATTTTCTCAAGAGGTACATTCCTTTGGTGGATATGCGCCTTGTGACTGTTGTGGAGACCACCGACGGCAGGTTGGTTGGAGTTGCGATAACGATGTTTGGCATGTCGGCGGCTCTCCACAAGTCACGGGGCAAACTATTCCCCACTGGATGGTTTCATCTGCTGCGGGCACTGAAATGGCGCCATGAGAGCAAGGCAGAACTGATGCTTATCGTCGTTGACCCCGATTATCAGGGATTGGGCGTAAACGCGCTGTTCTTTGCCGACCTTATACCTATATATAATAAATTAGGTATTACGTGGGCGGAGACTGGACCGCAACTCGAAGACAACGTGAAGGAGCTGTCGCAGTGGAAACCGCTGCATCCGAAGTGCGTGAAGAGAAGAAGGTGTTTTGTGAAGGAAATTGGGAAGTTATGATGGGAAGTTATGATGGGAAGTTATGATGGGAAGTTATGATGAGCCAAATGTCTTTGCGCAGAAAGTAATGGCCTTTTTAACTCCCCCTTTTAACTCCCCTTAATAACTCCCTTAATAACTCCCCTAACAATTGAAAAGATACGAATATGGATAGAAAAAGAGTAGTGATAACAGGTATGGGGATTTGGTCGTGCCTCGGCACGAGTCTTGACGAGGTGCGCCAATCCCTTTATGACGGCAAGAGCGGCATTGTGTTCCGTCAGGAAAGGATAGATGCCGGATTCCGTTCGGGACTTTGTGCCGATGTGCCCTTGCCCAATCTCAAACCGCTGATTCCACGTAACCAGCGGCAGTTTATGCCCGAAGAGGCTCAATATGCATATATGGCTACGCGCGAGGCATTGGCAAACGCCAATATCGACGACGAATATCTCGCACATAACGAGGTGGGACTGATATATGGCAATGACTCGGTGGCTGAGGCAACGATGAGGGCATTGGAGAAATTCAAGGAATTTGGCAGTACAGTGGCATGCGGCAGCGGTGCCATCTTCCAGTCGATGAACTCCACGGTGACGATGAACCTCGCATGTCTGTTCCGCTTGCGGGGCATCAACCTCACTGCATCGGCTGCCTGCGCATCTGGTTCTCAGGCCATAGGGTTAGGGTCTTTGCTCATACGCAACGGATTGCAGGAGTGTGTGGTATGCGGAGGTGCCCAGGAGGCAAACATGTATGGAGTGGCTGCATTCGATGGCATACAGTCGTTCTCGGTGAGGAACAATGACCCGCAGAAGGCAAGCCGACCGTTCGACCGCGACCGCGACGGACTTGTGCCCGGAGGCGGTGCTGCCACTGTAATCCTCGAAAGCTATGAGCATGCCGTAAGGCGTGGCGCCCCTATAGTGGCTGAGGTAATGGGTTGGGGATTCTCAAGCAACGGCGACCATATCTCCACTCCCAACATCGAGGGACCGGCGAGGTCGATAGAAAGATGTATAGAAGACAGCGGAGTGAATCCCGAAGACATCGGATATATCAACGCCCATGCCACATCCACACTCATCGGCGACAGCAGGGAGGCGGAGGCAATAGGCAGATATTTCGGCGACCTGCGCACTCCTGTCACCTCGACAAAGAGCCAGACGGGACACGAGATGTGGATGGCCGGAGCGAGCGAGATTATCTATTCCACCTTGATGATGCAGGGCGGATTCATTGCCGCCAACCTCAACTTCGAGAATCCCGACGAGCACACTGCCTGTATCAACGTGCAGGCGGAGCGCATCAACAAGCATTTCAATATGTTCATGTCCAACTCCTTCGGGTTTGGCGGAACGAACTC
>JBJEAV010000232.1:504-2376 GCA_051869395.1 Prevotella sp. | reverse complement strand
TTTTTCCTGTTGCCGTCGGATGTTATATGTGTCATAATGATAATGCTTTAAATTTGTTCTTTATTCAAGTTTCTCTATCTTGCAACTGTGTTTCTTAGTCTCCTTGTTGTAGCTGATGCCTACAAGGAGGAGGTTGTCTGTAAACTGTGCGAGCTTCTCAGGATAGCGGCGGTCCTTTATCTGGGCGATGGCAGTGTCGGCGGTATCGTCGTATTTCAGTTCCACAAGGATAACGGGATTACCATTGTTAAATACGGGGATGAACGCCACGTCGGCAAACCCCTTGCCCGTCGGCAGCTCTTCCATTGGGACAAATATGCCTGTGGCTCCGATATAGGCGTAGCGCACAAGGGCACGCAGGGCTTGCTCGTTGTTGTAAAACCGTGGTGTGGTGTATTGGCTGTGGAACGCGTCCAGAGCCTCCGCCACATATTCCTCGTCCATGGCGAGAGTGGCTTGCAGGAGAATGTCAGAGTCTTTTATCAGTTTGGTCAGCTCGGGGCGGTTGCCTGTCTTCACCACCTGCAGCAGTTCGGCGCGCACCTCTTGGTTGGGGATATGCACTTTCTGGGTTTTGTTGTCGTAGGCGAAATAACCGTAGTGGGTGAGCAGTGCGAAGAGTTCGTCGCGGCTGTTTATCTCGTTGCGGTCGTTGCCGTAGTTGAGCACGGGCACACTCTCCTCGCCGCCTATGAGCAGGTTCTCAATAGTCTGCTTCACCCCGTCGAAGTCCATGTTGATATAGTTGCGGATGGACTCGAACGACGAGGTCTGCGACCAATAGTTGTCGAATGTGTTCATGATAATGGCACGCATAACCGATGTGGGGTTGAAAATGTGACCAATAGTCCCCATATTATATCCGTCATACCATTTCTCCATCTGCTTATATGACATGTCATATTTCTCGCAAAGGAGTTTTACCTCTTCTTTTGTAAAACCGAAATAACCTGCGAGTTTTCCAGGATTAACCATAGAATAAGATTGAAAATTATTCAATGCCGACTGTGTTCCATATTGCTTGATTGGCAGGATGCCTGTCATATATACAGCGGCAAACACACGGTCGGTGTTTCCAGACTTGAACAAGCTGCGCAGCAACCTGACATATTCCTCCATTATCTGCGGCTTGTTTGCCAACTCGCGGCATAGGGCGTCCCATTCGTCGATGATGAGAATGAATTGCTCGCCGGTATGCTCTGTGATTGTTAGCAAAGTGTCCATCAGATTCTCTTGTGTAGATATGCTTATATCAGGATAGGCTTTCTTGATGTCTTTCTTAACTTCTCTTATGAGTATCTTGATAATATCCTTGTTGTCATGATATGTTGATGTAAAGTCGGTCATATCAATATATATCGTGGGATATTTATTAAGATGTGTCTCGAAAGCCGTCTCGGGATTCTTGTTTATGGGATTGTCCGGATTAGCCACTTTCAGGTCTTCAAACAGTTTGCGACTGTCGCACGACTTGTCGTAATAGGCATAGAGCATTTTTGCCGCCATGGACTTGCCAAAGCGGCGGGCACGGCTCACGCAGGTCATTCTCGACTCAGTATTGAGCGTGCTGTTGATATACAGAATCAATTCTGACTTGTCAACATATTCACCTCGTCTCGCACCAACGAAACTCATGTTGCCTCTATTTATGTAAATTCCCATAATCGCATATCGACATAGGGGATGTTAGCCTATATCGGGGGCAAAGATAGTGCAAATTTTGCGGAATACACAATTTGCAAAGATAAGAATTGCAAATTGCAACCTTATTTAACTTTAGTTTTATTTTTATTCCCGAAATGCAGCCTATCTTATCTAAAGATAGTGCAAATTTTGCGGAATACACAATTTGCAAAGATAAGAATTGCAAAT
>JBJEAV010000232.1:0-404 GCA_051869395.1 Prevotella sp. | reverse complement strand
TGCAACCTTATTTAACTTTAGTTTTATTTTTATTCCCGAAAAGCAACCATTCGCCGCCCCCTTTTATTTATAACTTTTTTTGGGTATAACCTGTTGTCTTTTCATACGCTTAATCACCACGTATGGGTAGTTAATCCCCTGATTTCACTAAATTTAGGTATTGTGAAATATGGGAAATATATCTACCTTTGCACCAAAATTTTGCACTAATAGATAAATTTAAATGATTGAGATGATGAAAAGATGTTTTTTTGGTTTTGTTTTGGTGACGTGTGCGGCGGCGGTTGCCATGGCGCAGACAGCCACAACCGACAGTGTCGCACGGCAGCGGAAGGGCGGCAAGCTAAGTGTGGGAGGCTATGGCGAGGTCGCCCTTACCCGCAATTTCTATAGCGACAATGTGT
>JBJEAV010000231.1:0-2377 GCA_051869395.1 Prevotella sp. | reverse complement strand
TAACCCTTCATAACCCTTCATACACCCTTCATAACTCAGGCACTGAGAGCAACCAATTGATAGCTCTGGCCTTTAGTTGTGTGCTTTGACTTGCATCCGAGAACCTTCAGCGCCTGTCCAATCTTCACCTTCAAGCTGGTGGTAACCGTCACTGTGGGATAGAGGTCGGTGATGCGATTGCAAATATCAGCCATTCTCATCCACTCACCATTCTCTTCGGGAGAAGGAACTCGCACACATGCCGAGAGCATGGTCTCAAGGTCGTCGGTCTTGAAATAAAGGGCGTTGGCCTTCTGGATGCGCTCCACCTCATCGGTGTTAAACCAATATGGAGCACCCGACTCCTTGATTTCATACATCACCTGGGCATAGAGCTGACCGTAGTCAATCTTAGTATGATTGTCAATCAACTGTCCGTCGGGGATTCGGATGCAGAGATAGCGTCGGCTTCCCGTGGGGTCGCAAAGAGGATGAGTGTCGTTGGTAGTGGCGATGAACGAGGCATAGCGAAGTCTGTCATCCTGACTTCTGCCGAAAATCGGTCGTCCGTTCACCTTCACCTTCGACAAGGTCTGCTTGAGCTTGCCCTGTTGCGACACACCCATATTGGCAAACTCGTCGATGTTGACGAGCAGGTTGTGGGTGAGAGCCATCTCGCTGTCAAATTTGTTGCCGAAGTTAATGTGGTCGAGATAGTAGCATCTCAGACTTTCAGGCAGCAGACGGAGGGCAAAAGTGCTCTTGCCGCAACCTTGCTTTCCGATGAGCACGGGCACAGTCTCGTTGCCATGCAGGCAATCCATCTGCAACCAATGCGCCACCATCGAGCGGAGCCACACGGCACACCATCCCATCGTCTCCATCGTCATTCCGGGAATGCGGTTGAACAGGTCGGCAATGTGGTTGTGTCCGTCCCACTCGGGCAATGCGTCGAGGAAATCGCCCACAGGACTGAACTTCCTCACGGCATCCGACTTGACATACTCGTCGATGTCCTGACGTGGAGACTTGTTGTCGCCGATGCCGTACTTCTTTGCCTGACGCACGATGGAGTTCATCGCCTCCTCAGTGATGATTGTCCACTCCTCGCAGTCCTTGTGGCGGTATTCGGTCTTGCCGCTCACCACATTCCTGCGAAACTCATAGTTCTCTTCCAGATAGGCCTCAACTGCATAGACCAACATCTGGTTGTCTGTCATTAATGACATTGTAGGATTTGAATCAATGTTCATAGTTCTTTGAAAAATTTGGTTACACATATATATAATATCACTCACTTTGCTTCAGAAATGAAGGGTTGATGAAGGGTTATGAAGGGTTGAACCAACCCTTCATATACTCAACCTTCTGTTTTACAGATATTTACGTCTGATTTATGAAGGGTGAAGGGTTATCGGCGAATCCATCGCGTTCAGTCTCTCCTTATTCAGAAGCAATGCAAAGTTACGACATAAATAATCCCTTTCCAACTTTTCCCCGCTCGTTTGGCGGAAAAACAAGAAAGAAAGGGAAGAAACAATGGGGTTGCGGGGAAATGTGCGGGGAAAAAAGATTATTCAAGAGTTTTTTATTGTTTTCCTTGGAGTTTCAGATTTTTTTATGTACTTTTGCAGCCATGACAATTGAGAGAGAGTTTGAACGCTTGTACAAGGACAACTACGAAAGCCTTTACTATTATGCCCTGCAGATAGTGAAGGACGAGGAGTTGTGCCGTGACATAATCAGCGATTCTTTCGAGATTGTATGGAGGAAGCGTGAGGAAATCGCGGCGGAGAAACGATTGGCTTTTTTCTATCGCATGGTGCATAACCGTTGCGTGGATTACATACGCAAGGAGACAGCCCGTAACCGCTATGCCGATTTCTATCGCAGGATGAATATGGCGGGTATAGATGTGGGATATGACTGCGAGGACGATTTAAGAAAGCATCAGCTCATCGACGAGGTGATGGATGAGTTGACTCCCCAAACCCGGACTGTCGTGCAGTTGTGTTTCTTCGAAAACAATAAATATGCCGACGTGGCAGAGCAATTAGGCATCAGTCTTAGTGCCGTGAAAAAACATATAGCTAAGGCGATGTTGAGGTTCAGGAGCCGCTGGCGACCTGACGGATGATCGGGAAAAATCCATAAAATGGTTAAAATGAATGAATAATTCCTATACACGGGTATTTCTTTGCTAATAGTTTACGTTTATATAATAAATAAGGAATAGATATGTCAATAGAAGACGACAAACTTGACAAGATGGTGGATATGCTTGATGCAGGATATGAGCCAAGTGACGAGGATCTGGCTCAGATGATTGCAGATGCTGCTGACAAGATGAAGCGGCAAGGCGTTGAAATGCCTGTCGATGTGGACAAGGAGTGGGATG
>JBJEAV010000230.1:0-11048 GCA_051869395.1 Prevotella sp. | reverse complement strand
TTTCGCCAAGTGCTTCAAGGACGAATATGGCGTGAGTCCGGGGGAGATAAGGAATAGTTGATGGCTAACAAATATCGTGCATTCTCTTGCAAATATGTTACATTGTATCAATTTTGCGATGAAATGCACGATTTTTTAATGTCTCGGTTGTTTTTTCGCCGTACTTTTGCAGCGAAAACAATTCGAAACATCTAAATAACAAAAAAATGAGAAACGTAAAAAGATTAGCAATCGTGGCGCTAATGTGTATGGTCAGTACCATATTATATGCGCAGGAGATTGAAGCTTCGGGAACGGTGGTTGACCAGACTGGCGAGACCATCATCGGAGCGACAGTCATGGAAAAAGGTACCAGTAACGGTACGATTACCGACATTGATGGAAATTTCAAATTGTCGTGTAATGGTGGTGCCAATCTTGTAGTTTCATATATTGGATATGAGACTCAGGAAATAAAGGCAGGAAAAGGTTTAAGGGTTGTGCTCGTAGAAACATCAAGCATGCTGAACGAGCTTGTTGTGACTGGTTATACCACACAGCGCAAGGCTGACCTGACCGGTGCTGTCTCGGTGGTGAGCGTTGATGAGCTTCAGAAGCAAAACGAGAACAACCCCATCAAGGCTCTTCAAGGCCGTGTGCCAGGCATGAACATCTCTGCCGATGGTACACCCTCAGGTGCAGCCACTGTGCGTATTCGTGGTATTGGAACTCTCAACGACAATGATCCTCTTTATATCATTGACGGAGTACCGACAAAGTCGGGTATGCATGAACTTAATGGCAACGACATAGAGTCGATACAAGTGCTTAAGGATGCCGCATCAGCTTCAATCTACGGTTCACGTGCCGCAAACGGTGTGATTATCATCACGACAAAGAAAGGCAAGGACGGCAAGGTGAAGATAGATTTCGATGCCAGTATAGCCGCCTCGTTCTATGCCAACAAGTTGGAAGTGCTCAATGCTGAGCAATGGGGACAGGCTTATTGGCAAGCCAACGTAAACGACGGACTTAATCCCAATAACAACAATCTGGGCTATCACTTCGACTGGGGATATGACGCACAGGGCAATCCTCAATTATATAAGGTGACTATGCAGAAATATCTTGATGACGGCAACACCGTTCCTGCCGCTGACACCGACTGGGTTAAGGAAACGACACGCACGGGAATAATCCAAAACTACAATGTAAGCGTGAGCAATGGCAATGAAAAAGGCTCGAGCTATCTCTCGCTTGGCTACTATAAGAATCTTGGTATAATCAAGCATTCGGATTTCGAGCGTCTTTCAGCCCGCATCAACAGCGACTACAAGCTGATAGGCAATGCCTTGACCATTGGTGAGCACTTTACTCTGAACCGTACTTCGGAAGTGAGCGCGCCGGAAGGATTCCTTGAGAATGTATTGCAGTTCAACCCTTCGTTCCCGGTATATAACACCAAGGGTGAATATGCCAACCTTACCGGTGGATATGCCGACCGTGAAAACCCTCTCGGTCGTCTGGAGCGTAATAAGGACAACCGCTACACTTACTGGCGTGCATTCGGCGATGTATATCTTAACCTTGCCCTCTTTAAGGGTTTCAACATCCGTACCACTGCCGGTATAGACTATGCGCAGAAGCAGCAGAGAATATTCACTATGCCAATATCAAATGGCAATGTGGCAAACGACGAGAATGCCGTGGAGGCAAAGCAGGAACACTGGATGAAATGGATGTGGAATGCCGTTGCTACCTATAATATGGAAATAGGCAAGCACCGTGCCGACTATATGCTCGGTGTGGAAGTCAACAGGCAAAATGATGTGTGGTTCTCGGGCAAGCGTTATGACTATGAAACTCTCAACACCGACTATATGTGGCCTGACGCTGGTACGGGAGTAGAGAAAGCCTACGGTTCGGGAAGTGGTTATTCGTTAGTATCCTTCTTCGGAAAGGCTAACTATACCTACGCCGACAAATATTTGGCATCGGTAACAGTGCGTCGTGACGGTTCAAGCCGTTTTGGAAAGAACAATAAATATGGAACTTTCCCATCGGTAAGTGTGGGATGGCGCATTACACAAGAGGATTTCATGAAGAAGACAAGTTCATGGCTCTACGATCTTAAGCTCCGCGCGTCATGGGGACAGACAGGTAATCAGGAAATATCAAACACTGCCCGTTATACGCTCTACCAAGCTGTATATGGCGACTCGAATTTCGGTGGCAACAGCTTTGGTACATCTTACGACATTGCAGGTACCAATGGCGGACAGATTCTACAGTCGGGCTTTAAGCGCATACAGATTGGTAATGACGACATCAAGTGGGAGACAACCACACAGACTAATATAGGTGTTGACTTCTCGCTCTTCAACAACACACTTTATGGTAGTTTCGACTACTTCCATAAGAAGACGAAGGACATCCTTCTCTATATGGCGGGAATCGCGGCAATGGGTGAGGGTAGTTCTATGTGGATTAATGCTGGTGAGATGAAGAACAACGGTATTGAACTCAACCTTGGCTACCGCAACAGTATAGGCGATTTCAGCTATGACATCACAGCCAACCTCGGAACATATCGTAACGAAATAACCAAACTGCCCGAGACAGTGGCTGCCAACGGCGACTTCGGAGGTAACGGCGTGAAGAGTGTCATAGGTCATCCGATGGGAGCACAGGTGGGATATGTGTTCGACGGCATCTTCAAGAGTCAGGAAGAGGTGGATACCCATGCTACACAGTCGGGAGCTGGTGTGGGCAGAATGCGCTTCAAGGACCTTAATGGTGACGGAATGATAACAGAGGCAGACCAGGATTGGATTTACTCTCCAGTGCCCGACTTCAGCTATGGCTTCAATATCTATCTTCAGTATAAGAACTGGGATTTGACAATGTTCTGGCAGGGAGTTCAGGGTGTGGATGTCATCTCCGATTTGAAGAAGGAAACCGACTTGTGGGCTGGTGTCAACGTGGCCAACCTCAACAAGGGACAGCGTCTGCTCGACGCATGGTCGCCGACAAACCCCGACTCGAACATCCCCGCATTGTCAACATATAACAACAACAACGAGACACGTGTGTCAAGCTATTATGTTGAGAATGGCTCGTTCCTAAAATTACGCAACATACAGATTGGCTACAACGTGCCCAAGGCTATTGCCAACAAATTATATATGGAACGCTTGCGTTTCTATCTTTCTGCACAGAATCTGCTCACCATCAAGAGTAGCAACTTCACAGGTGTAGATCCTGAGAATGCAAACTTCGGCTATCCAATTCCAGTGAACATGACATTCGGTCTTAACGTAACATTTTAATGAGATATGAAAAAGATTTTCAATTATATATTGGCTGCCTCTTTGAGCTTTATGGCAGCAAGCTGCTCTGACTTCCTCGACGAGCAGGTGCCGCAGGGAACACTTGACGAGAATCAGGTGAAGGATCCTTCAATGGTGGAGAGTACAATAATATCGGCATACGCAGGATTTACGCAGGCCGAGGATATCAATGGTTCGTTCTCAATGTGGAACTTCGACGTGCGCTCTGATGATGCCTATAAGGGAGGCAGCTCAGTGAACGACGGCGACGTGTTCCATCAGCTTGAGGTGCAGAAGGGAGTGCTGACAACCAATTGGAACATCAGCGACATGTGGAACCGTCTGTACATTACCATCTCGCGCGTCAATTCAGCCATCAGTGTACTTGAGAAATGCGATGACAGCTATGCTCTCAAGGAGCAGCGTATGGCAGAGATGAAGTTCTTGCGTGCCTACAGCCATTTTCTGCTGAAACGTCTCTACAAGAACATACCGTTCATCATGAACGCAAATCTGCAATATGAAGAATATAATACACTTTCGAACACCGAATATACCAACGATGAGGCTTGGGAAGTGATAGCCAAGGAACTGGAGGAGGCTTACGAGGTGCTGCCAGTGAAACAGACCGATAAGGGCCGACCCACAAAGGCTGCCTGCGCGGCGTTCCTCGCAAAGGTTTATCTCTATAAGGCTTATCATCAGGATGATGCCAATAGCCATCAGGTGACAAGCGTCAATAGCGATGACCTTGACAAAGTCATCAAATATACCGACCCTGCAATTTATGCCGCAGGAGGATATGCACTTGAGGCGGACATACACAACAACTTCCGTCCAGAGGAACAATACGAGAATGGATGCGAATCTATTTGGGCTATACAATACTCGCGCAACGATGGTTCGACATACGGCAATCTTAACTGGTCGAACGGACTGATCTGTCCAAATATTGCTGACGTGACAGACGGTGGATGCGACTTCTACAAGCCTTCGCAAAACCTTGTCAATGCATTCCGTACAGACGATAGTGGTCTGCCTATCATTGACAGCTTCAACCAGAAAGACTACGACATGACGGCAGACAATGCCGACCCGCGCCTTTTCCTCACTGTGGGAATAACAGGACTTCCATATATGTTCAATCAGGACTATATCATGGACCGCACATCCAATTGGAGCCGTTCGGGCGGATTATATGGATACTATGTCACATTGAAGCAGAATGTCGATCCGGCACTCATCGACCAGTATCTTATCAAGGGGTCGTTTTGGGCTACCAGTATGAACCGCATCGTGTTCCGTTATGCGGACGTGTTGCTTGAGCGTGCCGAGGCTTTCGCGCAATTAGGTAAGACTACAGAGGCAATAGCCTTGGTTAATCAGATACGCTCGCGTGCGGCGGGCAGTACACAGATGATAAGTAACTATCCATCTAAGTATGGCGTGAAGTTCTATTGCAAGAACTATACAGGTTCTTACGACAAGGAGCAGACAATTAAGATTGTGAAGATGGAGCGACGATTGGAGCTTGCCATGGAGTCGGAGCGCTTCTTCGACCTCGTGAGATGGGGCGACGCTGCTCAGACCCTCAACAACTACTATGCGGCGGAAAAAACCAAATGCACCGTCTATGGCGAGGCTGAGTTCACTGCCAACAAGGGTGAATACCTGCCTATTCCTTTTGCTCAGGTGGCTGCATCTAACGGACATTATACTCAGAACATTGGTAACTGGTAAATAAACAATATTATTATGAAGACAAGAATATACAATATTATATCAGCAACATTCGTCGTCCTGATGATGATGTGCATAACAGCCTGTTCAGACGACAATATTAGCGGTCTGCAACTTTCGGGTGACTGCTCGATCGAGGCTTTGACTCTCGATGAATATGAGGGTAAGATAGATTTCAACACACGTACTGTGACTGTCAACTTGCCGGAAACATACGATACAAGGGCAATGACAGTTTCCGAACTTCGACTGTCTGAAGGTGCTACGGCTAACGTCCAAAAGGGACAGACTATTAATATGGTTGGAACACAGAACATCCATGTGACCAATGGCGACTTGTACCTCGACTGGAAACTTGTGGCAAAGCGCGATGAAGCCAAGATTTACTCGTTTGTGATAAATGAGGTGTATAATGGTATCATCGACCAGAACACCAAGACTATCACGGTTTATGTTCCGGGAGGAGTGGATATCACGGCTCTCGTTACTGACATTGAGTTTAGTGACGGTGCCATCTGCCAGCCTCTCAACGGTGTTGCGCAGGACTTCACTAATCCTGTTGTTTATACAGTGACCAACGGAACTGCCCAGGCGCAATATACGGTCAATGTCTATGCCATAGACAAACCAAAGGCTGTGTTTATTGGTAATGCTCCAACCATGAACGACCTCGATCCAGAAGCTAAGGAGGCATGCTCATGGATGCTTGCAAACATTGAGAAGTCACTCTATGCCTCATTCGCCGACATACAGTTGGAGGCTGTTGATCTCTCAGAGTGCAAGGTGATATGGTGGCATTTCCACTATGATGGTGGCGTGGACGGTCACGACCAGTTTGTGACAAAGGCTCCATACGCACTCGATGCAAAGAACCAACTTCGTACATATTATGAAAATGGAGGAGCTTTCTTCCTTACACGCTATGCCACTAATCTTCCGTCGTTTATCGGTGTCACTGGTGATGACGAATGGACAACTCCAAACAACTGTTGGGGACAGAACGAGGCTGATGCCGAACTCTGCGGAGGTCCTTGGGACTTCAAGATGTATAACGGACAGACAGGACATCCTCTTTGGCAAGGACTTGTGGCTGGAGATGATCCCAACGCAGTATATACCACAGACGCAGGCTACCACATCACAAACTCAACGGCACAGTATCATATCGGTATCGACTGGGGAGGATATGACAACTATGCAGCTTGGGAGACTCGCACTGGCGGCACGATACTCGGAGTAGGCGGTGATGGAGCTGTTGTGGCATGGGAATATCCTGCTCATGACGGAAAAGGCGGTGTCATCTGTATTGGTTCAGGCTGCTACGACTGGTATTCATATACTTTCGAGGCTGGATACACGGAGAAATTCCATGAAAATGTCTCTATAATTACACAGAATGCGTTCAACTACCTCACTAAGTAATCACATTTTAAACGATTTATATTTATGAAATCAATGATATTATCCACTATAATGGTTGCTGCACTTGCAATGACGGCATGCAGTGACGACAAATTTACTGGTGATCCAGTAAAGGATTGGTCGGCAACAACGGAATATTTTACTCCGACAGAAGAGAGTGGCTATGCTACCTATTGGAAGCCTGCCATCGGTAGGGTGGGCGACCCAATGCCTTTCTACGACAAGAAGGCGGGCGACTTTAAGGTGCTCTATCTGCAGGAGTTTGACAATAACGACGCATGGTGCTATCACCCAATCTATGGCGTATCTACGACTGACGGAGCCAACTATCAAGGGCTTGGGGAGATTATCGCCACTGGAAAGTCGAAGGACGAACTTGATGCCGCATTGGGTACAGGCTGTGCCGTCTATAACGAGAACGACGGATTGTACTACATCTACTACACAGGCCACACTACGCGTGAGGTGGTAATGCGTGCTACATCTCCCGACTTCAAGACGTGGACTAAGGACAAGGCATGGATGTTGTGTGGAACGGACAAAGGTTATTCTGATGTGGATTTCCGCGACCCGCAGGTGTTTCAGGATGACAATGGGCTTTGGCACATGATCATAGCAAGCAACCTGAAGTTTGCCGAATATACATCTGACAATCTGCGCGACTGGAAATATGACGGACAGTTCTCATGCATGATATGGGATCGTATGCTTGAGTGTCCCGATATCTTCAAAATGGGTGATTGGTGGTATATGGTATATAGTGAGGCCTATCGCAGTGATTGGAGCCGCAAGGTGAAGTATATGATGGCACGCTCGTTGGATGAATTGAAGGCGTGCTTCAATGAAGGTCCGAAATGGCCTGCCGACGACAAGGAGGGTGTGCTCGACACACGTGCCTTCTATGCTGGTAAGACAGCCTCTAACGGCACAGACCGCTTCATTTGGGGATGGACTCCTTATCGCACAGGCACTACCATACACGACAAGAACATTGCGGTGGGTGCAGAGGGCGAACCAAACTGGTCGGGTGCTCTCGTTTGTCACAAACTGATTCAACATGCTGATGGAACTCTATCTGTTGGTGAAGTTCCGGCAATGGCCAACAAATATAACAAGCAGGCTGAAGCAATGGTAATGAAATCTAAGAACTATACATCAGGAACCATAAATGGCGATGGATACGTGCTTTTTAGCCGTCTTGGCTATCATAACCACATCTCGTTTGTCGTTACAGCAGGCGAAGGCGACAAGTGGGGCGTTTCCTTCGTGCGTGGCAACGATGCTACCAAATACTATTCTCTCGTTGTCAATCCTGAATGGGAAAACGGGCGACGTAAAGTCAACTTCGAGCAAGAAGGCTCAGAAGGCAAGGGATTTATTGTGGGAGCCGATGGATACATCTTCCCACGTCCTGCCGACAACACCTACAAAGTTGACATATACACAGACAACTCTGTGGTGGTGATGTACATCAACGGGGAATATGGCACTACGCAGCGCATCTACGGCTTGCAGAAAAACTGTTGGTCGGTGAACAGCTACGGTGGAACAATAAATATCAAAGACATAAAAATAACACAGTATTAATTTTTAAATATTTACAATTATGAAAAGATTTATTATTTCAGTATTATGCATAATGGCTACAGTTCTTGTTTCTGCAACTGATGTGTGGGAAGGTTCACATGCTGTAGATTGGAACAATACACTAAATATTACGGCAGACAAATTTTCCGAAGCCAAGATCGGACAGAAAATAGTCCTCGAATTCAATGTTACCGAAGAAGATGTGATAGAGCTTCACAGCAATGGGGTTATGTTGCCAGGAACACGATACGCACATAAACTGTATTTCGACAATACGAGTGTGGAGGTATTCATTACGCAGGGAATGCTCAGTCAGCTAAAGAATACCGGTATGGAAGTGTGTGGAAAAGGTTTCACTCTTTCCAAGATATGGTATGGGGACGGAAAGGATAATGTAACTGCCGAGACAGTATGGACTGGTTTTTTCTGGATGGACGAATGGTCAACACTTGAAATAGCCAAAACAGCATTTAATAATATCGAATGGGGTAATTATAAGGCTATAAGATTCTATTCTGAGGCGGGACGTACTGATTATGTAATTAATATTAAGGCATCTTGGGATGAGGCTGGTCATATAGCTGATGCTTCTACAATGACGATGACTGACGAATACGCAGAACTTAACATCGAGAATATTGATATGGCAGCAAAACTTTCCAATGTGGACCGACTGATGATCCAGTGCAACAAAGAAGGTGGCAATCCCTTTAATTTCACGGCTGTGGTCCTTATACCCAAGATGGGTACTGGTGTATCGTCTGTACTGGTTCAACCATCTTCGGAATCTCGTTTCGACTTGAGCGGTAGAAGAGTTTCTGACAAGGCGAGGGGACTCACAATAAAGAATGGCGTCAAATATATAAAATAGGCAATATGGCTATATCAAAGCAGTTTTTTGCTTTACTCTTCTCAAGTGTACTGATGAGTATGGTTGTCAATGCTCAGAACATAGTTCATCAGGCACTTGAGCAAAGTATTGTAATTCCAGAAAAGACTAAAGGTCAATACCTATGGCTACCTGTCCAAGAGAGTGCTCCCGAAGGGCGTGTTTGTGTAGTTGTTGACAATGTTGAAAAACTTGCCAATAATGTACGATTGGCACGCGAGAAGGTGGATTATTATGTGGCTCTAGACATACAGCCATGGCTCGGTGCTAAGGGATTGTCGGTCGTCATTCAGAATGTTCCTAAAGGTTCAGTCTGTTTCAGTCAGATTAAGCAGAACAGCGACGGACAGTATATGCTTATTCCTGAAAAATACAGGTCGGCATACCACCACACTCCCGAACGTGGATGGATGAACGATCCCAACGGACTTTTCTTTATGGATGGTGTGTGGCATCTATATTACCAATATAATCCCTATGGGTCAATGTGGGGCAATATGCATTGGGCACATAGTACATCGACTGATTTAGTGCACTGGCAGCAACAGCCCATAGCACTTGCTCCTGATGCTTGGGGAACAATGTTCAGCGGTTCGTGTGTCGTTGACCACAATAATACTGCGGGGTTCGGCAAAAATGCTATTATATCCATGTACACGTCAAGTCGTCCAACTCCTTTTGGCGGTGATGTCCAGGCTCAGTGTATTGCTTATTCCAATGATGGAGGTAAGACTTTTACAAAATATTATGGTAACCCAGTATTGACCGATGAAAAGAAGGATTTTCGCGATCCTCATGTCTTTTGGAATGATGAGGCAGGATTCTGGAACATGATTCTCGCTGCCGGTCAGGAGATGCAGATTTATTCTTCCGCCAACTTGAAGGATTGGAAGTATGAGAGTTCCTTCGGACATGAATACGGCAATCATGGCGGAGTGTGGGAGTGTCCCGACCTTATGAAGCTGAAAGTTCGTGGAACCGACAAGGAGAAGTGGATGCTCATCTGCAACATCAATCCCGGTGGTCCCTTCGGTGGCTCGGCAACACAGTATTTCATCGGTCAGTTCGACGGGCATAAGTTCACCTGCGAGGACAGTCCTGAGGAGACCAAGTGGATGGACTATGGCAAGGATCACTATGCCACAGTAACCTTTGACAATGCCCCCGACGGTCGCTACTGCGCCATAGCATGGATGAGCAACTGGCAGTATGCCAACCAGGTTCCCACGATGCAGTATCGCTCCGCCAACTCCATCGTGCGCGACCTCGGACTCTTCGAATACAAGGGCGAGACCTATTGCAGTGTGTTGCCTGCCAAGGAGATGGATGCAGTGCGTGGCGCCAAGGTAAGTGCTCCCACCGAGGCTTGCGAAATTGTTGTTGACCTCAAGGGCGACGCCCAGATTACTCTGCGCAATGCAAAGGGCGAGAGGGTAGTGATGACCTACGACGATGCAGAGGAGACCTTCGACATGGATCGCCGTCGCAGTGGTAATGTCTCTTTCAGTGATGCCTTCCCCGTTGTCACCTCCACACCTACCTACGGCAAGGTGCGCCAGTTGAGGATATTCGTTGACCGCAGCAGTATTGAGGCATTCGATTCAGAAGGCAAGATGGTCATGACAAACCTCGTTTTTCCAAGCGTTCCCTACGATAAAACCATCGTAAAAGGCAAGGCAAAGGCGAGAATTTACAAGATAAAGACCGAAAAATGATACAAAGTCGAGAAAATATGTTGCATTGAACGATTTCTTCTCGTCTCTGCAACATATTTTAAAGCCTAATCAATGGATTACCACTAATTTTGCACTCGGAAAACAATAAGAGTAGTTTTTGCATAAACATATATATTAGTTAAGGTTTTTAGTTATTGATTTAGGTTTTGGTTAGATTTATTTATGAGTTATTATCTACGGTTATACCTGTGAAAGGTAAAAAGGTAGAAGTCTTATTTGAGGTAAAACAGATTGTTTTCCAGGATAACATATAAAAAAATAGAAAACGTTATAAAACAATATATTAGTATAAAAACATAAATAACATAATTGATATGAGTAAGAAAAATAGGATGGCAATAGTGCCCGTGATGCTTTGCTTCTTCG
>JBJEAV010000229.1:6995-11094 GCA_051869395.1 Prevotella sp. | reverse complement strand
AAACCATTCTCGACATCACGATGGCGAGCGGAGGGGGATTCTTGATGGAATTAAAGGCCCACCCATAACCCCTCCCGGGGGGAGGGGAATGTGCTCAGGTAACATTCTCTCCCCCTTGGGGGAGTTGGAGGGGGGCCGTAATTATATTATTATTATGAGAATTAGGGCAATAATACTTGCACTGCTGACGGCAGTGGGAATGAGCGGACAGGAGTTAGCGTTCAGGCATTACTCGGATTATGACGGTTTGTGGCGAACCGCCATCAGGGCACTGTCACAGGACAAGTACGGATATATATGGATTGGTGCCGACGCCGGCCTGAAACGCTTCGACGGCATATCCATACGCAGTTTCCATACCTCCGACGACAAGTCGGTGCAGTCGGTGTCTGCACTTCTCGACATGGGCGACAGCCTGCTTGTGGGCACTGACGACGGTGCCTACGTGCTCGACTACAAGTCGGAAACCACCCATCGCCTCAACCTCACGGCAAAGAAAGGACGGCATAAGAACATACATGTCTCCTCGCTTGCCGCCGACAAGGACAACAACGTGTGGATTTCCACCATGGGGCACGGCATATACCAATATGACACTACCTCAGGGACAATAAGGAACATCGACTTAGGCATTGACAACCGCGTGGCACAGATGTTTGTAGATAGCTCCAACCAGATTTGGGCACTCACGGCATGGAACCCTAACGGCGGCGTGTTCCTGTATGACAAGGTGAAAAAGCGTTTCGAGGTATATAAGCTCAACGGCAATTGGTCGCCTGGAGTTTATTGCATGACGGAGACGGGTGACGGTACACTATGGCTCGGCACATGGAGCAACGGTATATGGGCATTCGACCGCAGCGGCAACGTGAAGGCATCAAGTTTAGGACAAGGACACAAGGATTTCGCCCTGCACATCCACTCGCTCACGGAATATCGCCCCGGCATACTGCTCGTGGGATGTGACAACGGCTTGATTTGGTATGACATCAAGAACGACACCAGCAAGACATACACTAAAATCTCGGGTATGCCAAATTCCATCAGCGGCTCGTTCATCTATCCCATCCTCACCGACAACGAGGGCGGTATATGGATAGGCACATTCTACTCGGGACTTAACTACGTGTCGCCCTCACATGACAGATTCACCTCCTTCAGCTATAAGGACAACGCCAACTCGGTAAACGGCAATATAGTCAACCGCTTCTGCGAGGACGCACACCATAATATATGGATAGCGTCGGACGACGGAGGACTCAACAAGTACAATCCCGCAACGGGACAATTCGAGCATATCCTGTTAGGCAACGGCAACATGTCGGACAACAACATACATGCACTGTGCATTGACGGCGACCAACTCTGGATTGGCACCTACTCTGCAGGGGTATATGTCATGGACATCAACACCCGCAAGTGCAAAAGGTATATGTTCTCTCGCAATAATAGCAACTCGCTCTACAGCAACAGCTGCTATGCCATCTACCGCGACAGCAAGGCAAATATATGGATGGCTACAACGGAAGGTATCAACAAATACCGTCGCGAGACTGACGATTTCCTGCGCATAAGACCTGACGAGTCAACCATTACGGACATCGACGAGGATAACCAGGGGCGCATGTGGTTCGCGTCACAGAGTAGCGGTATATGGCGCTTTGACCCAAAAACCGGCAAATGGCACAACTACAAGGGAAACACAACTCACTCCGTTGTCAGCTGCCTTTGCATCGAGGAAAACGGCAGGATATGGGCAGCCACGGATGACGGTCTGCTGCTCTATGACCCAGAGAACGAACGCTTTGAGCGCGTGGAGAATTTTGAAATAACGTCCATCTTCGGCATCGTGGAGGACAACAACGCCCTTTGGATTACCACCAATGACGGTCTGTACAAATATGCCGACGGCAAGCAGACCATGCACTTCGACGTCAACGACGGTCTGCAGAGCAACATCTTCATGCCTAATGCCGCTATGAAGGCTTCCAACGGTTGCATATACGTGGGCACTGTCAACGGATTCAACACGTTCTATCCCTATCAGATAAAAACCAACTCACGCGCACCGAAGGTGATGATTACATCAGTGGAGGTGATGAACGAAAAGGTGAACGTGGGCGACAAGAGACTGAAGGAGTCGCTGAACACGGCTACAAGCATCGAATTGTCATACCAGGACAAGATGATAAGCATATCATTCGCATCGCTCAGCTACTGTATGCCGCAGAAAAACCGTTACTCATATATCCTCGAAGGCTTTGACCGACAGTGGATTATGGCGGGCAACAACTCAAAGGCCACATACACCAACCTCTCGCCGGGAACATACACGTTCAAGGTGAAGGGCACCAACAACGACGGTGTGTGGAGCACCGAGGAGGCGGTATTGGAGATTGTGGTCAATCCGCCGTTCTACTGGAGTATGCCAGCCAAGATTCTCTACGTGATTATCATCGTGACTCTCATAGTATATGCCTTCCGCTACACTCTGACAAGGGAGCGCAGGAAGCATGAGGCGCAGATGGCAAAGCTGAACGAGGAAAAGGAACTGGAGGTAAGAAACTCCAAAATACAATTCTTCACTACCATAGCGCATGAAATCCGCACTCCCGTGTCGCTCATCATCGGACCGCTTGAGAAGTTGGTGAAGACAACGGCTTCACTCTCCGACACCGAGCGCAGCAACCTGAGAATCATCGACCGCAACGCCCACCGACTGCTCGAATTAGTCAACCAACTGCTCGACTTCAGCAAAGTGGAGAACCGCAGCATGGTGGTGAGGTTCAGGGTGCAGAACATCTGCAATATGCTGCACGCCGTGACGGAACGCTTTGAGCCTACCTTCGCACAGAACGGCATCACATTCAAGATTGAAATGCCCGACCCGCACTTCACTGCCGTAATAGACAACGAGGCGATAACAAAAGTGGTGAGCAATCTCTTGACAAATGCCCGCAAATACACGCGCGACTTCGTCAGACTCTCGTGCCACGTAATGCCCGACGACAACAGCTTTGCCATCGAGGTGGAGGACAACGGAGTGGGAGTCAAACCCGAGGACAAGGAACGCATATTCAAGGCCTTCTATCAGTCGGCGGACAACAAACCGGGAACGGGCATCGGATTGTCGATAGTTAAGAATATCGTTGACCAGCATCACGGCAAGGTGAGCGTAAGCTCACAACCTGGGCATGGTTCCATATTCACAGTGGTGTTGCCTGTAAGACAGGATGTTGACGCGGAATTGGAGATAACAAACGATACGTCTGTTGAAGAGGATAAGCCAAGTATGACGGGAGCATCCACTCCTGCCCAACATATCATAGACCCCATCGGCAACTCAGCCGTGCTCGTGATAGACGACAACGACGACATGCTCACTTATCTCGAAGAGAACATCACGGAGAAATACCGCGTGATAACGGCTCACGACGGACTTGAGGCATTGGACAAACTGTCGGCTAACGACGTGTCGCTCATCATCTGCGACTGGATGATGCCTCGCATGGACGGTGCGGAGTTCTGCCGACGTGTGCGCAGCGATGCCGCCACGAGCCATATTCCGTTCATCATGCTCACGGCGAAGACTGACGTGGATTCCAAGGTGGAGGGCATGAACGTGGGTGCCGACGCATATATAGAGAAACCTTTCTCAATGAGTTATCTCGAAGCATGCTGCCTTAACATCATGAACATGCGAAGGATGCTGCGCGAGAAATACTCCACCAATCCGTCGGAGCCAATCACCGAGATTGCCTCGTCGAACGTTGACAAGGACTTCCTTGAAAGGATGCAGAAGATTATCGAGGAGAACTTCTCGAATGCCGACCTCAACGTCAACTTCCTTGCCGACAAGATGTGCATCAGCCGCTCGCGTCTCTTTGCCAAGATAAAGAACCTCGCGGACGTCTCTCCCAACGAGATGATCCAGATTGTGAGACTGAAAAAGGCGGCCCAACTGCTTGCCGAGGGCAACATGAAGGTGAGCGAGGTATGCTACACCGTAGGATTCAACAACCCGTCGTACTTCTCAAAGTGCTTCTACAAGCAATTTGGAATTAGGCCGACGGAAGTAAGGGAAATTAAGAATTAAAAA
>JBJEAV010000229.1:1422-6895 GCA_051869395.1 Prevotella sp. | reverse complement strand
TGAACCCGTTTATTCCTGGTTATTTCGCCGACCCGACGATAAGGAAGTTCGGCGATACGTATTACTTGTATGCCACCACCGACGGCACGGGCAATGGATATGGACCCGCACAGGTGTGGGTGAGCAAGGACTTCGTCAACTGGCGAAACTTCGTGATGAACTGGCCCACCACCGAAGTGGTGTGGGCACCCGACGTGGTGAAGCAGCCTAACGGCAAGTATCGCTACTACTACTGTGAGCCATGTAATATAAATATAGGTGAGAGCGACTCGCCGCTCGGTCCGTGGAAGAATATCCTCGGCAAGGAGGATGCCGTGATGGTGCCCGACCGCTATATCCATAACATCATCACCCTCGACCCCATGCTCTTCGAGGATGAGGACGGCAGCCAATACCTATATTTCACCACATGGGGAATATTCGACGGCTTCGGTTGCGGAGTGGCAAAACTGAAAGGCGGCGACTTTGATGTCAACGCCTTGGCATCCAATATCAGAAAGGATGCCCGCGGATGGAATGAGAACAACCCCTTCCCCATTGCCGCCGACGAGTTCTTCACCGACAAGCGACTCATCCCCAACACGGAACTCAAGGACATCTTCGAGGCTCCGTTTGTATTCAAGCGCAATGGCATATATTACTTCACCTACTCCTCAGGCAGCTGCCACACCGACACTTATCGCGTGCAGTATGCCACATCAACCGAAGGCCCAATGGGTCCGTTCACCTACAAAGGCGAGATACTGACCTCCAACGAAGACCAAACCGTACATGGTCCCGGTCATCACTCCATCCTCGAAATCAACGGCGACTACTACATAGTGTATCACCGCCACAACAATCCCAAGTCAGTACACGGCTTCAACCGCCAAGTGTGCATAGACAAAATGACGTTCGACGAAAAGGGAAATATAAATCCCATCATCCCCACACACGCCCCCCTGCCCCCCAGTGGGGGGTATAGGCTGCGCATGGCAATCCCCCCCCTGGGGGGTGGGGGGGCCTCTTCCTCCTCCCACTACGACGAATGGTTCAAGCCTGAATATGCCTTCGACGACAACAACGGCACCATGTGGAAGGCACGCCACACCAACTGGGACTCCGCCACTGGCAAGCATCACGACGAGTGGATACAGGTTGACCTTGGCAAGGTGCAGAAATTCAACGAGATATGGACACAGTTTGAATATGCCACCTTCTTCTATCAATACAAGATTGAGACTTCCATCGACGGCAAGACATGGACAATGTATGCCGATCGCACCAATAATCTTATGCAAGGCTCACCGATGATTGACAAGGGAAAGGCCAAGGCAAGATACGTGAGACTGACCATCACCGACACGCAGAAAAACGGACACATGCCCGGCGTATGGAACATAAAAGTATGGAAAAAGGCTCCGCAACTGCCTGAGATTAACGTGGAAAGCAATGATGCCTATCCCGGTATGCACAAGAAAGACGTGCTGCCCGAAGAGCGCACCGCCGACAACGTCTTCACCATCAATGCCGACGAACTTGCCGCCAATGCCACGCAACCCTTTGACATCAAGACCCTACCCCACTTCACAGCCAACAAACCGCTAAGAATGAGGGTAAAGGACGGCAGATGGGCAATGTTCTTCAACGGCACGCAATATCTCGAAAGCGACCGCACCTTGCCCAATGCCTACAGATATAACTCTCCATATACCATCTCGGCATGGGTACTTAGCACCAAGACCGGCCCTGTATCTACCGTAGTGTCGATGTCGTCATCACATGCCGACCTTGCCACAACCTCCTTCCGCCTCGGCACCGACCCAGCCACCGGTCTCGTCAACCACAACGGCTCATTCGAGAGCTACGGCAAACCGGCAGCCATCAAGGAAGCTGAGGGCAAATGGCAACTGTGGACAGTGACCTTCGACGGATGGATGGAGCGCGTATATCGCAACGGCGAGTTGGTGCACGAGCAGAACAACTTCATCATGGTGCGCCCCGAAGGCAAGATAACCATCGGTGCCGACGGTGCGGGCACAAACAATTTCTCGGGATATATCCACTCGCTCTCCATCTCGCCCGCCTCGATGTCGGAAAGCGAGATAAAGGACTATTATGAGAAGACCAAAGTATCGAATCGCCCGTCACTTGGCGACGATGACTTCGAGGAGATAGACCCCGACAGCAAGTTTACGCTCTCTCCCGACATGAAGAAGGTTTTCGAGAAGAAGGATGCGTTCACGCTCTCCGCAAAGACTGAGTCATTCAACGACGCGCCCTTTGCCAATGGCGGCGAGTCGTATATGGAACTCAGCGGCGACTTCGTGGTGATGGCAACCGTGGATGACATGGAAGGCCTCGCGCAGCACAGTGTCAAGGGCTTCAACGAGTGCGGCATCCTCATCGAGGCTGACGGCACATACTTCCAACTCGGCGCATTCCCGCTCTACAACTGCGGCAACATGCTCACCCGTCTCAGCCCCCGCGGCCGTCCGCAATATCCCAACTACAAGGGCTACGACTTCGACCGCTACATGCACTTCGAGCGCAGGGGCGACCAGCTCTTCGCCCGCACCAGTGCCGACGGCAAGACATGGAGCAACATGCCTGGCTCGCCCATTACGCTAAAGGCGGAGAAACTGAAAATAGGTGCCTATCAAACCACCTACTCCCCAAACACATCTTGGGCAAAGATGAGCGACTACGTGATATATAAGAAATAAAAAAGTTCCTAAACTTTATATATCTTATCCGTATATCGAAAAAAATATGTAACTTTGCAGCCAAAATTCAAAATGGCTATAATGAAGAAGTTACTTGAACTGTTTAAAAGAGACAAGAAACCCGTAAAAGGGCTGTTGGCAATAGAGTGGGTGGTGATGGGCTACTTGGTAATCACCACCCTACTCATGTTATTCACATATACCAAGGTGCACAACCCCGGCGAAATGCTTTGGGGCAGGATGCAGATTGTATTCATGACCGCCGCCCTGTGGGCAGTGTATCGCATGCTGCCATGCCGTTTCACCCGCCTGTGCCGCATCCTGGCGCAGATGGCGCTGCTCTCCTGGTGGTATCCCGACACCTACGAGTTCAACCGCATGTTCCCCAATCTCGACCATGTGTTTGCCTCGTGGGAACAGAGCCTCTTCGGTTGCCAGCCATCGCTGTTGTTCTCGCAATGGTTTTCGTCTCCCGTGTTCAGCGAGCTGATGAACCTCGGCTATTGGTCGTATTATCCGATGATAGCCGCCACGGCACTTTATTTCTTTTTCTGGCGTTATGAGCAGTTCGACCGTGCCGCCTTCATCATCCTCGCTTCCTTCTTTATATATTACCTTATATATATAGCGGTGCCCGTGGCTGGTCCGCAGTATTATTATGCGGCTGTCGGCATCGACCAGATATCGCATGGAGTCTTCCCAAATGTCCACGACTGGTTTAACAACCATCAGGAGTGTCTTGCCAATCCCGGATGGCACGACGGACTGTTCCATCGCCTTGTCACCGATGCGCATAACGCGGGTGAGCGACCCACTGCCGCCTTCCCGAGCAGCCATGTGGGCGTGAGCACAATCCTGATGCTCCTGATATGGTCAGCACGCAACCGCCGCCTGCTCTATTGGCTCCTGCCGTTCTATGTGCTTCTCTGCCTCTCCACGGTGTATATATATGCTCATTATGCCATAGACGTTTTAGGCGGATGGGCATCGGCTTTGATACTGTTTTTCGGATTGAGGCTCTATTATGACCATTTTGTGCAAAAATAGCGGAAAAAGACATTGTGTTCGCACACAACCCTTGATTTGTGTCAATATAAAGCCATATTTTACTAAAAACAGAGATAAAAATATTGCGTATATGAGAAATTCGTCGTACCTTTGCACCGTCAAAAGACAACAAGGGTGTTAGTCAACGACATTAAAGGTAAATAAGAATTTCGATTTAGGATACATCATACTTAGGTTTTTAGTTATAAAGGTTATTAGGTAATAAGATTGATTTGTTTCGTTTGATAGGTTAGTTTTTTTTGGTAAAAGATTAGATTGTTTCGGATAACACAAAAGGAGGCCGTGAGGCTGTGAATTTGGTTAATTTATTTTTAAGCAATAGAGCCTGGCGATTCGTCGTCAGGCTTTGTTGTTTATATGCGATAATCATTAGAATTTATTAAATTTTGTTATTTCAAGGAGAAAAATTTGGTCGTATCGAAAATAATGCCTACCTTTGCATCGGTTCAACAGGATAGACAAGAAATTAAGTGAAGAGGATTCCGACATATCCCTATGTCGGAATTCTAATTTTTTTCTGCCCTTTAGAACCGATAACATTAATAACAATTTAAATATAATCAAGTAATTATGGCTTACATGTCGCAAGAGGGCTACGATAATATGGTAGCCGAGTTGAAACGCCTGGAAAGCGTGGAGCGCCCCAAGGCATCAGCAGCCATTGCTGAGGCTCGTGACAAGGGTGACCTGAGTGAGAATTCTGAATATGATGCAGCCAAGGAGGCTCAGGCTCATCTCGAAGATAAGATCAACAAACTGAAGCTTGCCATCTCAGAAGCTAAGGTAATTGACACTTCGAGACTGAGCACAGACACAGTACAGATTCTGTCCAAGGTGGAGATGACCAATCTCACCACCAAGGCCAAGATGACCTACACCATCGTGAGCGAGAACGAGGCTAACCTGCGTGAGGGCAAGATCTCAATCATGACCCCCATCGCACAGGGATTGCTCGGAAAGAAAGTGGGAGACGAGGTGGAAATCAAGATACCGCGCGGCACTATCACCCTGCGTATCGAGAGCATCACCATTGCGTGATAATTTCTCACTTCTAATTTCTCACTTCTAAATAATAAAGTTATGGACATATTTTCAAAGATTGCTGCCGGTGAAATTCCCAGCTATAAGTGTGCCGAGAGCGACAAGTTCTACGCTTTTCTCGACATCAATCCCGTGGCAAAGGGCCACACATTGGTGATACCTCGTCGTGAGGTGGATTATATCTATGACATGGATGACGACGAACTGGCTGAGTATCAGGTCTTCGCCAAGCGAGTTGCCGTTGCCCTCAGGAAGGCATTCCCATGCAAGAAGGTGGCCCAGGTGGTGTTAGGACTCGAAGTGCCCCACGCCCACATCCATCTCATCCCCATGAACTCAGAGGCTGACGTAGATTTCCGTCGCGAGAAACTAAAGCTCAGCAGCGAGGAAATGGCGGAGATAGCAGAGAAAATCAGAAGCAACTTCTGATTCAATCAAAACGGATGCCAAGCCCTGAAAGGGCGACATAACATAGGATAGGGCTTGAGCCCTATCTACGAATACATTCTCTCACCCTCCCTAACGCGCCTTTGGCGCGTTAGGGAGGGTTAATAATAAAACGTTGAATACACAGGGTTTACACCCTGTGCTAATCTATGCCGCCCTTTCAGGGCTTTAGCTGAACAATTCCTAATTCCTAATTCCTAATTCCTAATTCC
>JBJEAV010000229.1:0-1322 GCA_051869395.1 Prevotella sp. | reverse complement strand
AATTCCAAATTCCTAATTCCAAATTCCTAATTCCTAATTTAAACAAACTCCTCCCCGTACTTCAGTTGTGCCTCATTCACGTATTTGCGGATTTGGCCTGAGGTGTCACCCTTCTTGCAAATAAGCAGCACGTTGTCCTTTTCGGCAACTATGAAACCCTCGAGTCCATTCAGTACGGCAAGTTTTCCCTTGGGCAACTTGATGACATTGTCCTTGCAGTTCTCCATCATCACCGTGGAGTCGATAACCACGTTGTCGTTGCTGCTGCGGCTCAGACATTCGTATATGCTGTGCCATGTGCCAAGGTCAGCCCAACCGAAGTCGCACTTCATCACAAACACGTCGGGGCAATTCTCCAATACTGCATAGTCAATCGAGAGATTAGGGAACGAGCCATAGCTCTGTTGGCAGAATCTTAACGCATTGTCGAGCGTCACGCCGCCCTCCATCATGCCGATGGCATTTGCCACCTCGGGATATACCTTATGAAAGCACTGTCTCATATAACTTACATTGGCAAGGAACAAACCAGTGTTCCAGAGGAACTCACCGCTCTGCATAAACATGTTCGCAAAGTCGCGCTCGGGCTTCTCGGTGAATGACATCACCTTATATATATCCTGCACACCCGAGGGTTCTCCCATCTGAATGTAGCCATATCCCGGCTCCGGTCGGCTTGGCTTCACACCCATGGCGAGTATTGCCTTGCGCTCCCCCACTACATCCAGTCCTTCCTGCACATTCTTGCCAAAAGCGTCGTCGTTGAGCACGAACTGGTCGCTCGGCGACACCACCACGACAGCATCCGGATTGCGCTTGGCAATAGTGGCAACAGCCCAAGTGACACTCGGTGCGGTGTTGCGGCTGATAGGCTCGGCGATGAGGTTCTCCTCAGCCAACCCCGGCAGTTGCAGCCTCACCATGTCGGCATATTCCTTGTTGGTGGTGACGATGATGTTTTCCTTGGGCAATATGTTTGCGAATCGGTCGTATGTGATTTGCAATTGTGAACGGCCAATGCCGAAGAAGTCGATAAACTGCTTCGGATAGCTGTCGCGGCTGCTTGGCCAAAGTCTGCGTCCCTTACCTCCTGCAAGGATAACGCAATAGTCCTTATTTCTTTTTTCCATAGTGATTATTAAATAATAATGTGTCCGTTTTCAGCCGCTAAATTACAAATAATAATTTGAATGAGCAAATTTTTTGTATTTTTTTGAGGAAATATTTGCCAAATTAAAATATTTGTTGTATCTTTGCACCCGCAATTAGCCCAGATGGCGGAATCGGTAGACGCGCTGGTCTCAAACACCAGTGGAGCAATC
>JBJEAV010000228.1:0-2394 GCA_051869395.1 Prevotella sp. | reverse complement strand
GACAGGATGTGTCAGCAAACGCAGAGGAGCGTATCAGACAGCTGGATGAAATCAGAACCATTACAAGGGAATTGATTGACATTCAGATGGAAGGGTGTTCCGAGGAAGAGCTTGCTGATAAGCAGGCACTCTTAAATGTGAAGTATGACAAGTTCGTGGAAAGGTATGGGTATATTACAGGTAAAAGCAATAAGATGGCATTCCGTGACGACAGCGATTACCCGCTTCTCTGCTCTTTGGAGGAAGTCAACGAGGAGGGAGAGGTGAAGAAAGCAGACATGTTTTATAAACAGACCATAAAAGCAAAGCCTGTTATTGAAAGGGTGGAGACAGCAGTGGAAGCACTGAATCTTTCCATCAACGAATTTGGAGCAGTCAATCTTCCCTATATGCTTTCCATTTATGAACCGGATATGGAGGCAGTAAAGGAAGAAGTCAGTGCAAAGACCGGGGAGAGTGAGGTGAGCTTTTCGGAGGAACTTACCGGGGAGTTGAAACAGGCAGCACTCGTAAAGGAGCTTGAGGGGCTTATCTATCTAAATCCGGCACTTGCCAACGAGAATAATCCGGCAGCGGGATATGAAACAGCGGATGAGTATCTGTCCGGCAATGTCAGGGAAAAGCTTCGTGTGGCAAAGGCGGCGGCTTTGGAGAATTCCGCATATGGAATCAATGTGGAGGCACTGGAAAAGGTACAGCCCGAGCGCATTGAAGCAAGCGATATTGATGTCAGAATCGGCACCACCTGGATTGATCCGAAAGACTATGAACAGTTTATTTATGAGCTTCTTAACACACCGAGAAGAGCGAGGGCAGTAAGAAGTGAATGGTACAATTCCGGTATTCAGGTACACCTTAATAAAATAACGATGGAGTGGTTCATTGAGAACAAATCCATGGATAAGCGTTCAGTTGCAGCAACCAAGACTTATGGTACAAGCCGCATGGACGCTTATTCTATTTTTGAGGAGACCTTGAACTTAAAGACCGTTACCGTTCGTGACAGGGTGGATGACGGAGACGGAAAGTACCACTATGTGGTCAATAAGAATGAGACCATGCTTGCAAGGGAAAAGCAGAACCAGATGAAGGAGAAGTTTAAGGAGTGGCTGTTTGCTGACCCGGAACGAAGGGCGAAGTATGTGGACTATTACAATGAGACCTTCAACAATATCAGACTTCGTGAGTATGACGGAAGCCACTTGCAGTTCCCGGGCATGAATCCTGAGATTGAGCTAAAGCCTCATCAGAAGAATGCCATTGCGAGAATCCTGCTTGGCGGGAACACGCTTCTTGCACACTGCGTAGGAGCCGGAAAGAGTTTTGAGATGATGGCAGCCTGTATGGAGCAGAAGCGTCTCGGACTTGCCAATAAAACGGTTATGGTTGTTCCAAAGCCGCTAATCGGTCAGACCGCATCAGAGTTTTTGAGATTATATCCTTCCGCCAACATTCTCGTAGCCACGGAGCGGGATTTTGAGAAGAGCAGGAGAAAGCAGTTTATTTCAAGGATAGCTACCGGGGATTATGACTGTATCATTATGAGCCATTCGCAGTTTGAGAAGATACCGATTTCTGCGGAACGAAAGGAGCGTATGCTTCAGGCACAGATTGATGAGATTGCTTATGCGATTGATGACATGAAGAGCCAGAACGGGGAGCAGTGGACGGTTAAGCAGATGGAGAGCCAGAAAAAGAAGCTTCAGGAACAGATGTCTGCACTTGCAGATGAAAGCAGGAAGGATGACCTTATTACCTTTGAGGAGCTGGGGATTGATTCCATCATGGTAGACGAGGCACATGCGTTTAAGAACCTTGCGATTTTCTCCAAGATGAATAATGTATCGGGTATCAGTTCTTCCGGAGCTAAGAAAGCCACAGATATGCAGCTTAAGTGCCAGTATATCAGTGAGATTAATGGAAACAGAGGTATTGTGTTTGCAACGGGAACACCGATTTCCAACACGATGTGCGAGATGTATGTCATGCAGCTGTATTTGCAGAAGCCGGCACTGGAGCAGATGGGAATATACCATTTTGATTCCTGGGCGGCAAACTTCGGTGAAGTGACAACTGCACTGGAGCTTACGGTGGAAGGCAGCGGGTTCCGTTTTAAGAGCAGGTTCAATAAGTTTACCAATCTGCCGGAGCTTATGAATATCTACCGTGAGGTGGCGGATGTCCAGACTGCGGATATGCTTGATCTGGATGTGCCTGCCCTTCGGGGTGGCAAGGCGATTATTGTGGAGTCGGAGCCTGACTGGTATGTAAAACAGGTCATGGAAGACTTCGTGGTAAGAGCGGAGCGAATCCGTAATGGCGGTGTGGACCCTTCAGTAGATAACTTCCTTAAGATTACCCATGAGGCGAGACTGCTTGGAACGGATGCAAGAC
>JBJEAV010000227.1:0-2398 GCA_051869395.1 Prevotella sp. | reverse complement strand
GTTATCAGTTTTCTCTTCATGTTATATGTCACTTTACATATTTCCTGCCGTTATGGATATATATACCCTTGCCGCGGGAACCTGTCTTCACTCCACCTATATTATAATATGTGGAGCCATCCGATTCCATGAGTTTCACCTCACCGATACCCGTACTCTCTGCCTTGCTTATACTGATATCGCTGAGCATCACATCTCCATAAACCGCCACATTGAGAATGACTTCGATGATTACCCTTGTGGGCGATGTGACGGAAAAGGGCAAAACGACTTTCGACGACCCGCTGAAGGAATTGCTTGCCTTATTGCCGATGTTGCATGTTGGCGTAACGGTTGTCTCGGCAAGAACGTTACCTGTCATAGCATCCAAGGCACGGAAAATGATTGGCCCGTCGTTCGACCAGTTGGCTGCCAAGGTGCGGAATTCATATTCGCCTTTACCGATGAGCAGGTATGCCGACGAACCGTCATCACCGAAGCGCATCCATCCGTCGCCTTCCTTACCCGTCTTGTTGCGACCGTAGAATCCCATGTCGAAGTCACGCACAGTGCCAGTCATCTTGAAGAGTCTTGTTCCGAGATAATAACCCTCCGACGGACCGTGGCGCAGTTCCTCTCCGTCCCAGCACGACCATCCTGCGGGCATTGTTCCCTCAGTCTTGAAGTCATAGTCAAGTCGCAGTTCATCGCTCACGTTCTCTATGTTGACGTTTCTCTTCAATGTCTTCTTGTTGCCCTCGGTGTCCTCTGCAACGAGTTCGATGGCAGCAGTGCCAGCAGAGAGATTATCAATAGTCCACTCGTATGGAGCGGCATTCTTCACGCCCGCAAGTTCACCATTGACATACAGCGTCACGCTCTTCATCTCTCCCCTGTTGGCAGAAGCCTTTGCCGTCACGTTGATACTTGCCGTAGCATCGGAGGCATTAAACAGGATAGTGCGCTGGTTGGCAGTCGGGGATGTGAGGTCGAGATTAGGTGCGCTCATGTCGATGGAGAACCTCTTGCAGAACTTCCATATCTCGTCTCCCGTGAACACTCCCTTGTCATTTGACACGAAATGGTCCTTGCCAGCGAGCTTCATCAGCACCACTTCCACTCCGTCATCACCGGGACCGTATTCATACTTTGTAATATGGTCGGCACCACGGTATTTCTCCGTCACCTTGGGAGTGGTGGGACAGTTGTTGCGTTTCACCCATCCGTCGATGAAACTCTGCGCACGGTCGAAGGGCACAACACTGTCTGAAGTGCCGTGGGTATGGATTATAGGTATAGGCCGCGAACTCACGAACTGCATTCCTCCCATAGGATAACCGCTGATGGGGGCGAATGCCGCTATCTTGTCGGCAATCTTTGTCATGGCATGATATGTGAGCATACCACCCATGGAAAAACCTGAGAGATACACCCTTCCGCGGTCTATCTTGTATTCCTCGTGCATCTTGTCGATAAGTGCGAGGATAAAGTCGATGTCACTGTTGCCCGAGATGTCCCACTGCAGGTTCTTGCCTTTGGGAAAGACAGTGATAAAGCGGGCAGTGTCGCACACGTTCTCAATCTTCATGTAGTTGGCCTGAAAGTCAGGACCCTGTCCCGAACCGTGGCAAGAGATAAGCAGCGGTTGCCCTTCCTCAATACCTTGCGGCACATACTGTAGATACTCACGGGTGGAGCCATTCACCGTGATGGTCTTCGACTCCAAAGCACTTGCGGTCGTTGCAATCAGCACGACCAATGTCATTAAAATCAGTTTCTTCATATTTATATCGGTTTTATGGTTGCAAAATTACTACATATTATTTATATACTGACAGACTATTGTTTCATATATGACTAATTTTGTATCAATGTCAGCATTTGGGGAATAAAAGACATCTTCATCAAGACTTTTCTTTCCGTATGAACAATCGCTTTGCCATTCGACGTGATTTTACGGTCAGCATCAACCTCTCTTATCGTTCTTCTTATGCAAGTACGATCAGTGTTTATAAAGATGGAGGCTCGCTTGATGTGAATATCTATAAGAGTTTCTTCAAAAACAAGTTGGTATGCTATCTCTGGGGGCGCGACTTGCTGCAAACCCAGAAACGCCGCTACACGATGTATGGCATCAACAGCATGTTTACAACAAAGCAAGATATGGACAGCCGTTGCTTTAGCATTGGTATTCAGTATAATTTCAACACAACCCGAAGCAAATACAAGGGCACGGGTGCTGGTAATGCAGAAAAGAACCGATTATAAAATCCAAACTATAACAGTGCCAATAGAAATCAAGCTGTCAGAGTTTCATGCTGAAAGCAAGGAACACTTAGGGATCGGCACACCAACCCCTACCCTTATATGAACATTGTCATGAAAGCCGGAACCAAAAGCGTGCTGCCATCCTTCCGCA
>JBJEAV010000226.1:1499-11126 GCA_051869395.1 Prevotella sp. | reverse complement strand
TAGGGCAATCAGTTGCTAACTGAATAGGGCAATCAGTTGCTAACTGAATAGGGCAATCACCTGACAACTGAATAGGGCAATCAGTTGCTAACTGAATAGGGCATTCACCTGACAACTGAATAGGGCAATCAGTTGCTAACTGAATAGGGCAATCACTCGACAAGTGAACAGGGCATTCACATTTCCTCGGCATACAAACCCGGGGGTCGCTTCGCTCTGCCCTGGACTATGTGCTCGTTGCCCTTGCAGGGCGTTCCTTTCAACCTTACAGCTCGAAAACTAACGGTTTTATTTTGCATAGTCCATCAGTACGTCCCATACGGCTATGATATGACAGATGCTGCCTATGAGGACGAAGAAGTGGAAGACGGAATGCATAAAACGCTTCTTGTTGAGACTGTAGAAGACAGCACCCGTGATATACGCCACTCCCTCGGCTATAATCCACGACACCGCCGCAGTGCTCACACAGTCGAGAAGAGGCTTGAATGCCACCAACACCGACAAGCCCATGCCTACAAAACAGAATGTCTCAACATTGCTATGCTCCTTGAGATGACGGAAACTGACAATAGTCCCGGCTATGGCACACAACCATACGAAGATGAACAGCCCCCATCCCCAATAGCCCTCCTGACGCAATGCCACAAGAGTGAGCGGGGAATATGAACCCGCAATGTGCCAATAGATTGCGGCATGGTCCCACTTGCGCAACCTCTCCTTCCACTTGCTGCGCATCCTCGTGGCATGATATGCCGTGGATGCTACATAGGATGCAAGCATACCGAAGAGATAGAGTATCACTCCGGCACGCGCCCAGGCATTGTCGCCGCGGTAGCAGATGACAAGGAATGCAATGCCCACACCCACACCAAGCACAATGCCGGCGGCATGGGACCATGCATTCCATATCTCTTCAGCCTTTGTATATCTTATCATTTGTCTGCCAGTATGAAGTCGAGCTGACGTTTCTCCACGTTTGCCCTGGCAACCTTGATGCGTATTGGGTCGCCGAGCTGGTATTTGTGATGATGGCGGCGACCTACGAGACAGTAGTTCTTCTCGTCGAAGTCGTAGTAGTCGCCGTCGAGGTCGCGCATCGACACCATTCCCTCGCAGTGGTTCTCGTCTATCTCGCAGTAGATGCCATAGCTCTGTATGCCACTGATGTGGGCGTCAAACTCCTCACCGATAAACTCTCCCATAAACTCCACCATCTTGTATTTGATGGAGTCGCGCTCAGCGTTCTGGGCTATCAGCTCCTGGTCGCTGCAGTGCTCGCAGAGTTCCTCATAGTGGTCCTTGTTGGCTGAGCGACCGCCATTCTGATACTTTGTCAACAGGCGATGCACCATCGTGTCGGGATAGCGGCGGATGGGGGAGGTGAAGTGGGTGTAGAAGTCGAAGGCAAGACCATAATGACCGATGTTGTGTACACTGTACTTTGCCTTCATCATCGCACGTAGGGCAACAGTCTCGATGAGCTTCTGCTCCTTCTTGCCCTGACATTCGTCCATAAGTGCGTTGAGGCTCTTGGATATGGCTCCCTTGGTACCGCCTGTCTTCATTTTATATCCGAACTTTACAACGAAACCACGTAGTGTCTCGAGCTTCTGCGGGTCAGGTTGGTCGTGTATGCGATAGGGTAGGGTCTTTGGCTTAAGGCCCTTCTTATTCACCTTGCCGATACTCTCAGCCACGGTGCGGTTGGCAAGCAGCATGAATTCCTCGATAAGCTTGTTGGCATCCTTCGACACCTTGAAATAGCATCGCACGGGTTTCCCCTTCTCGTCGATATCGAAATGCAGTTCCTCCCTGTCAAACTTCACAGCTCCATTCTTAAACCTCGCCTCGCGCAACTTCTTCGCCAGCTTATCAAGTTGCTTCAACAGTACCTTCTCCTCCTCGCTGCAAAATCCCCCCTCGGGGGTTAGGGGGGCTTTCTCTCCCCCCTCCAACACAGCCTGCACCTCCTCATAAGCAAACCTATGGTCGCTCTTGATGACAGTATGAGCCAGATGCCACCTTTTTATATTGGCATCCTCGTCGAGTTCGAATATCACGCTGTATGCCAATTTCTCCTCATTCGGTCTTAGAGAGCAGATAAAGTTGCAGAGTCGCTCGGGGAGCATCGGTATGGTGCGGTCAACGAGATAGATACTCGTGGCGCGCTTCATCGCCTCCTTGTCTATGATAGAGCCTTCCTTGACATAATGGCTCACGTCGGCGATATGCACTCCCACTTCCCACAGTCCGTTGTCGAGACGGCGTATAGACAAGGCATCGTCGAAGTCCTTGGCGTCCTTCGGGTCGATGGTGCAGGTATATACATCGCGGAAGTCCTCACGCTCGGCTATGTCTGCCTCGGTTATCTCTGCCGGAATCTTGTTGGCGGCATCCTCCACGTTCTTTGGATATTTATATGGCAGGCCGTACTGGGCGAGTATGGCATTCATCTCCACGTCGTTGTCGCCCTGTTCTCCCAATATGTCGATAACCTCGCCGGTGAGGTTCTTGTGCTCGGCATCAGGCCATTGCGTGATTTTCACCACTGCCTTGTCGCCAGTCTTTCCTCCCTTGAGTTTCTTCTTGGGTATGATGATGTCATGCACGAAGATATTCTCGGCTGTGACGAGCACGGCAAGTTCCTTATCCACCCTCAGCTTGCCCACGAAGGTCTCACGCGCCCTCTTGAGTATGGCTGTCACCATCGCCTCCTTGATGTGCTTCTGGCGGCGTGCCATATAAGCCACCTGCACCTTGTCGCCGTCGAGGGCAGACATTGAGTTGCGCTCGGCAACGAACACGGGCTGGCTGCCGTCGTCAGGGATAAAGCTGTTCTTGCCGTTTGACTTGCGCCTGAAGGTGCCTTCCTGCACCTGAGTCTTGGTGTTGAGCTTGTATGACGACTCGCTCACCTTGGTGAGGAAGTCATCCCATGCCATCTCCTCCATAATGTCGATGGCAAGCATTTTCAATGGATGAGTGTCAAGCTTAAGCGACTTGAATATCTGCTTGAAGCTGAACGTGTCGTTCGGATTCTCCTGAAAGAAGCGTTGCAGGGCTTCGCCCACCTGCTTCTTGTTCATCTTCTTTCCGCCTTTCTTTTTTCCCATAGTTGTATGTTTTAAATGTGTGAAAATTCAGTGTTATTAGGCATTGGTAGCCGTAATTCAGTACAAAGATAGTGCTTTTTTCTTGAATTATCCAAATTTTATATGTTATTTTATGGAAAAATTGTATCTTTGCAACCAAAATTTAATATTATGGAAACAAAAGAGCGCGAAAAAAGTATATATCGGGTGACACTCGCCGGCAGCGCGGTCAACGTGGTACTGTTGGTGTTTAAGTTTGTAGCTGGATTCCTCGGTGGGTCGGCGGCAATGATTGCCGATGCCGTTCATTCACTGTCTGACTTCATCACCGACGTGGTAGTGATTCTCTTCGTAAGGCTTAGTTCAAAGCCCGAGGACAGCGACCATGCCTACGGACACGGCAAATATGAGACATTGGCAACGTCGCTCATCGGGCTGGCTTTGCTCTTCGTGGGTGTCATGATTATGTATAATGGTATTCACGACATTATTGCGGCTATTGGCGGCACACCTATTGCCCAACCGGGATTGATTGCGTTTGTGGCTGCATTGGTGAGCATTGCCTTGAAGGAGTGGGCATACAGGTTTACGGTGAAGATGGGGCGAAGGCTCGACTCGCAGGCTGTGATTGCCAATGCGTGGCACCACCGCAGCGACGCATTGTCGTCGATAGGCACTGCCGTAGGTATCGGAGGTGCCATCTTGCTCGGTGACCAGTGGGCTGTGCTCGACCCCATTGCCGCTGTCTGTGTCAGTGTGTTCATCATACGCACGGCTTGGCATCTGACAAAGCAGTCGGCTGGCGAACTGCTTGAGCAGAGCCTGCCCGAGGAACTGGAACAGGAAATAGTGAAGATTGTGGATAGCGAACCGATGACAAGCGAGGTGCATCATCTGCGCACCCGTCGCATTGGCAGTCATATCGCCATAGAGATGCACCTGAGGATGCCGGGAGACATCACCCTGTATGAATCCCACCAGCATGCCACTGCCATAGAAAAGAAACTGCGCGACCGCTTCGGGGCAGCCACCCACATAGGTCTCCACGTGGAACCGCTGAAGGTAAACGGGGAGTATGTGGCACCCAAACTTTAATAACTTATATTTGTGGTTTTTCGATGCGCAGCCTCTGGGAGCGTGGGCGTCTCGCCTGCGGCTTGCGTAGATAGTAATCAAAAACATCGCAGAGGGAAGATATATGTTTTCTCGACAGGCCGCGGGCGGGACGCCCACGCTCCCAGAGGCATCCGCACAGTTTTAACTCCAAAAACTTTTCAAAATAGAAACGTAAATATATGATGAGAAAAAGAATGTATGTCGCTCTTGCCTCTGTCATGCTTACATTGGGAACAAGGGCACAGGTGGTGGAGGTGAATCCTGACATTACCTACCAGACAATCGCCGACTTCGGGGCCAGTGACTGCTGGACTGCCGACTATGTGGGCAAGTATTTCAATGAGAGCGAGAAAGCCAAGGCTGCCAAATGGCTCTTCAGCCAGGATATGGATGCCAACGGTAATCCCGAGGGCATAGGATTGTCCTGCTGGAGGGTGAACATCGGTGCGGGAAGTGCCGCCCAGGGCAGTGAGAGTAATATAGAGGATGAGACACGACGTGCCGAATGTTTCCTCAATGAGGACGGTTCGTATGACTGGACACGTCAGGCGGGACAGCTTTATTTCATGGCTGAGGCTAAGAAATACGGGGTTGACAACTTCTTGTTGTTCTCCAACTCCGCACCTGTGTATTTCACCAAGAACGGCAAGGCTAACGCTAACGGACAGACTATCAACTGCAACCTGAAGGATGACTGTTATGATGACTTTGCCGAGTTCCTTGCCACCACAACCGAGCATTTTATTGGTGAGGGATATAACGTGACCTTTATCGACCCCGTCAACGAACCGCAGTTTGACTGGAAGGACGGACAGGAAGGCTCGCCGTGGCTTAACCTGCATATCGCCAAACTTGCCAAGGAACTGGACAAGAGTATTGAGAAGAGAAACCTCAACGCAAGGATCCTTATTCCCGAGGCTTCGTCGCTCGACTGCCTTTACGGAGGCAGTGGAAGGGCTACCAAGCAGATTAACAGCTTCTTCAATCCGTCAAGCAGCAGTTATGTGGGTAATCTCAGCCATATAGCAAAGACCGTGGCTGGACATAGCTATTGGACTTATTCCACCAATGAGACCCTCGTGGATGTGAGAAAGAAGGTGAGGGATGCTGCCGCTGAGGCTGGCGTTGACGTTATGCAGACGGAATGGTCGATGCTCGGTGATGCGCCTGATGTTTCAACGGGTTTCCCCGCAAGCTATGATGCCGCCTCTAAGATGGACATCGCACTGTTTATGGCTAAACTCATATATACCGACCTTGCGGTGGGAAACATGACTGCATGGTCATACTGGACTGCCATGGCCCAGGAAAAATGGAGCCAGAAAAACAGATTCTATCTCCTTCGTCTCAATGCCAAGGGGGATTCGGGGCCTGAGAGTTATGGCGATTTGAAGAACGGAGGCACCGTGGCTGCCGACAAGAACCTGTGGACGCTCGGCAATTACAGCCGTTTCATCCGTCCGGGATACAAGCGTGTTGCAGTGGAGGGAGCTGACGACCTCAACGGACTGATGTGCTCAGCCTACATCTCGCCTGACGGAAAGCAGACGGTATGCGTGTTTGTTAATATGAGCAAGGAAAAGCGCACTGTCAATCTCTCGCTCCGTAATACCGAGACAGGCTCTTTCAAGAAATATGTCACAAACATCACCACTAACCTGAAACTGGACAATGGCGACACCCAACTGTCTTCCATCTCGTTGACATCACGTTCGGTTACTACACTTGTGATTGACAATGTCTCAGACACCGCCGTCGGCGAGATTAAGGCCGAGGGGCGCAGAGGCTCTGACAAGGTGTATGACCTTAGGGGGATAATGGCAAGAAATACGGCTAAAGGATTGTATATATATAAAGGTAAAGCCACTGTATTTGACGAAAAATGAACGTTTGAAGTCTTTTTTCCATCAAAAGTTTTGAGATATAAAATAAATAATGTATCTTTGCATCGAAATAACATAACGTAACTTAATATTATGAAGCTAATTAAGAACTTATTATTTGCTGCATTACTTGCCCTCGCATTCCCTAACCTTGCGATGGCACAGACAGAAAAACAGTTTGCCATCGGCGACAAGACTTTTCTGCTCAACGGCAAGCCTTTCGTGGTGAAGGCTGCCGAAGTACATTACCCCCGCATCCCGCGCCCTTATTGGGAACATCGCATCAAGATGTGCAAGGCGTTGGGTATGAATACTCTTTGCCTCTACGTGTTCTGGAATATCCACGAACAGCAGGAGGGCGTTTTTGATTTCACTGGTCAGAACGACGTGGCTGAGTTCTGTCGCCTGGCCCAGAAGAATGGTATGTATGTAATCGTTCGTCCCGGTCCTTATGTTTGCGCCGAGTGGGAGATGGGCGGTCTGCCATGGTGGCTGCTCAAGAAGAAGGACATCCGACTGCGTGAGCGCGACCCGTATTTCATGGAGCGCGTGAGGATTTTCGAGAAGGAGGTGGGCAAACAGTTGGCTTCGCTCACTATCGAGAACGGTGGTCCCATCATCATGGTGCAGGTGGAGAACGAATACGGCTCATACGGTGCTGACAAACCGTACGTGTCTGAAATACGCGACATTGTCAAGGAATCGGGATTCGACAAGGTGACTCTGTTCCAGTGCGACTGGTCGAGCAACTTCACCAAGAACGGTCTTGACGACCTTGTGTGGACTATGAACTTCGGTACTGGTGCCAATATCGACGAGCAGTTCCGCCGTCTTAAGGAACTGCGTCCCAACTCTCCCCTCATGTGCTCTGAGTTCTGGAGCGGATGGTTTGACAAGTGGGGAGCACGCCACGAGACCCGCAAGGCTGACGACATGGTGGCAGGTATCGACGAGATGCTGTCCAAAGGCATCAGTTTCTCACTGTATATGACTCACGGAGGCACATCCTTCGGTCATTGGGCTGGTGCCAACAGTCCCGGTTTCGCTCCCGACGTGACATCCTACGACTACGACGCTCCTATCAACGAGTGGGGATTGGCCACCGAGAAATACTGGACACTGCGCCGCACTATGGAGAAATACTACGACGGAAAGAAACTGCCTGCCGTACCCAAGGCTCCCGCTCCCCTTATCTCTGTGCCTAAGTTTGAACTGAAGGAATACGCCCCATTGGCTAACGGCATTGACAAGACCATCGAGAGCCGTGACATCAAGACCATGGAGGAACTGGATATGGGATGGGGCTCGATGATATACGAGACCACACTCCCCGCCGTCTCCGCTCCTTCTCTCCTCACAATCAACGACTGCCATGACTTCGCCCAGGTATTCATCGACGGCAAGTATATCGGCAAAATCGACCGTGTGAAGAACGAGAAGAGCATCACCATACCCGCCGTCAACCGCGGACAGCGTCTCACCATCCTCATCGAGGCAATGGGCCGCATCAACTTCGGCAGGGCAATAAAGGACTTCAAGGGCATCACCGACCGCGTCACCCTCTCAACAGAAACCGACGGTCATCCCCTCACCTACGACCTGAAGAACTGGCGCATCTCCACCCTCCCCATCGCCTACACCACCGCCACCAAGGCCCTCACCGCCCCCACCGCCTCCCCCCGCCCCTCAGCCACCGTTGCAAGCGATTTTGTCGCTTGCCTCCCCTCCTCTCCCTCCTCCCCCGGCTACTACCGCGGCACCTTCACCCTGAAAAAGCCCGGCGACACCTTCATCAACATGGAGGCCTTCGGCAAGGGCATGGTATATATCAACGGCCACGCCATCGGCCGCTTCTGGAGCATAGGTCCCCAGCAAACTCTCTACGTCCCCGGTTGCTGGCTTAAGAAAGGCACCAACGAGGTCATCGTCCTCGACATCGTCGGCCCCTCTGCCGCCCCGACTGCCTTCTGCCAGTCCTCTCCCGAGCTTGACAAGCTCAACCTCGAAAAGAGCAACAAGCACAACAACCCAGGCGACCGTCCCGACCTCAACTCCGCCAAGCCCGTGGTCGATCTCACTCTGAAATCCGGCAACGGATGGCAGACTATCAACTTCCCCTCTGTAGCCAAGGGAAGATACGTGGCCATAGAGTGCCTCTCAACCCATTCCACCGACCAGGTTGCCATAGCCGAGCTATATCTCCAGTCGCCCGACGGCAAGCGTCTGAGCCGTGAGCCTTGGACAACAAAATACGCTGACAGCGAGAACGAGGCGGGCAATCACACCGGCGACAAGGTTTATGACCTCCAGGAGTCAACCTACTGGCAAACACAAAGCGGTGCCGACTTCCCTCATCTCCTTGTCATCGACCTTGGTAGTGTACAGTCGCTCAAGGCGTTGGAGTATCTGCCACGCGCAGAGCAGGGTGCTCCGGGAAGCATCAAGCAATGTCGCATATTCGTTTATTGATAAACGCATAACCTGATTTTCGCCGTCCTGCAAGATGTCATATCTGTTGTTTCTTCTGACGCTTCTGCTTATGTGCCCTATAGCTGCATCCGCAGATACCGAATGGGAGACATGGCTTGAAGACATCATGCAGGACGGCGATTATTCTGACGCACAGTACGAGGAGATGTACAACTCTCTCTCGGACATGTCCCAAAACAAGATTAACATCAATCATACTACAAGGCAGGAACTCGAAGCCCTGCCTTTTTTGTCGGAAAAACAGGTAATGGACATTATGGAATATCTCGACCGTTATCACTCCATGAAGTCGCTCAACGAACTGATGTCCATAGAATCCATTGATTACGAGACCCGTCAGCTACTTTATGAGTTTCTCTATGTCGGTGAGGGCAAGCCAAAAGTTTTTCCCTCTCTATCCACTCTCTCAAAGTATGGCAAGAACGAACTATCCCTCTATGCCAAGCTGCCTATGTATGAAAGGGCAGGAGATGCTGCCGACGGTGAGTATCTCGGATATAAATACAAGTTCTGGACAAGATACACATTCTCTTATTCCGACTATGTCAAGGCAGGCTTTGTGGCAGCCCAGGATGCAGGAGAGCCTTTTTTCTCGCAAAACAACAAATACGGCTTCGACCAGTATTCCGCTTACCTTATGCTCAAAAGAATGGGGCGTGTTGAGGCTCTCGTCATTGGAAGGTATAGCGTGTCGGCAGGCATGGGATTGGTCATGAATAACGGTTTCAGCATTGGCAAGACCTCCGTACTGCAGAATATGGGCAGGCAGGGATGCGTCCTTCGTCCTCATACCTCGGCATCTGAGAGCGGTTATTTCCAAGGTGTTGCCGCAACAGTTAGTTTGACCGACAATCTTAGTCTCACTCCATTCTTGTCATATCGCAAGACCGACGCCACATTGAATGCTGACGGCACCATCTCCACCTTATTATATAATAATTACCACCGCACCTCGGCTGAACTAAGCAAGAAGAATAACACCTCCATCTCAGCAGCTGGTTTCAATGCGATTTGGAACATCGGAGACTTGTCATTGGGAGCCA
>JBJEAV010000226.1:0-1399 GCA_051869395.1 Prevotella sp. | reverse complement strand
TCAGCAGCTGGTTTCAATGCGATTTGGAACATCGGAGACTTGTCATTGGGAGCCACCGCCGTATATACCCACCTCAGCCGTCCGCTTAATCCCAATATGTCAGCTACATACAAACGCATATATCCCGTAGGCAGCAATTTTTTAAATGCCTCGCTGAGCTATTCCTGGCGTCATTATCCTTTCTGCATCAACGGTGAGACAGCCATCAGCGGCAAGGGGGCAATAGCAACGGTCAATTCCCTTGGATATTACCTCTCGCAATATGTCGATTTGATGGGTATCTATCGCTTTTATTCCTTCAGGTATAACTCCATGTATTCCAACGCCTTCAGTGAGGGAGGCAAAACCCAGAACGAGTCCGGTTTCTATCTTGGCGTCAACTGGCATCCCCGCTATGGTCTCGACATCTCTGCATACACCGACATAGCCTATTTCGCCTGGCCCCGCTACGGTGTCTCCCAATCCTCATACGCTTCAGACAACGTCTTGTCAATCAGATGTAAAACCGGCAACTGGCTCTTCTCCGGGCGTTACCGTCTTCACCTAAAGCAGAAAGACGGCAGCGACAGCAACCTCCAATGGAGACAAGAGCACAGGGCAAGACTATGCGCAGAATGGAGCGATGAGAGATGGGTATCAAGAACCCAGATAGACTTCTCCAAAGTGTCCGTCTCCCAAGGCTATATGTTAACCCAAAACTTCGGTTTCATCTCCCCGAAGTACTCCCTCTACATAGGAGGCAAGTATTTCCACACCGACGGTTACGACAGTCGTCTCTACTCCTACGAACGTGCCATGCCCCGCACCTTCTCCTATCCCTCCTATTTCGGTCATGGTATCCGTTACTCCCTCGTGGCAGAGTGGCGTCCCGTCCCCTCTCTCCAGTTCACTGCCAAGGCCGGTGTCTCAGATTATTTCGACCGCTCCACCATAGGCACCTCCCACCAGCAAATCAACGCCTCCTCCGCCTGCGACATAGAGTTAGGCATGAAATGGAAGTGGTAATCCGCCAAACTACCGAATGAAAATCAGCCAAACTACCGAATTGTATGTTAACTTTATATAATTATTGAGCTTAATATACTAATATTCAACGGATTTTGTATATCTTTGCACAAAAGAAAGGAATCGAGTATGATATTAAAAAATGACAGCAACGATGGACATCAAGAAATACATAGGAGAAGCCACTGAGTACGACAAGAAACAGGAGGTGGAACGCCGCAAGGTGAAGAGTTGGCTGAAGAGCGTGAGTGCCTTTGCCAATGGTGCTGGAGGCTGTCTGATATTTGGCGTGAGCGACGACGACCAGATAGTAGGTCTTGCCGATGCCAAGGCCGATGCCGAGTTTGTCAGCCAGAAGGTGAAGGAGCGGATTGACCCCGTGCCTCAGACAGTG
>JBJEAV010000225.1:9228-11175 GCA_051869395.1 Prevotella sp. | reverse complement strand
GCCATCCTTAACGATGACAACGCGGTTGTTCTTGATAACCTTGCCGTTCATTGAAACATTGCTCTCGCCGTTAACAGCGTTGATGCCAGTTCCACCTACAGGAGAAATCTTGATAGAAGAAATCAGAATGTTACCTGTATTACCCCACTTCTGGAATGTGTGAATGCCTTCGCCGAGAGAGAACTTAATCTCGTTGGTAGGAAGTGTCTCAACAACATTTCCTTCCTCATCTGTAATATCGTATGTACCGGTAAGCATGTCAGCGCCACCATAAGTTTTTCCGTCAACATTCACCATGCACTGGCGATCGCTCTCAGTCTCAGAATCAATGTTCTTGCAAGAGTTCTTAGAGCAAATAACGTGTACATTTACAGACCCGCCTTCAGCGACCAAGAATGAGATGTTAGTAGCGTTCATCTTGATGTAAGCCTCCTGACCAGCAGGTACCTGATACTTTGCATCAGCACTTGCACTTGCGATAGCACCAAACTCGAGGTTCTTAACGAAGAAATCCATCTTGTCAGCAGAAATTTCACCACCCTCAATCTTATAAACGGTTCCTGTCTCAGATGTAGCAGTAGCCTCCTCGTCAACAACTGCAGTACCAGCGAGAACAGAGATTATCTTCTCCTCTGTGATTGGGTTGAGAACATAAACGTCCTTAGATGTAGAAGCTGTCTCGAATGTAGCGTAAGAACCGTTGACAATCTTAGACATTGCAGTTACAGTGGCAGACTCGGTAAGAGTTACTGAGCTACCCTCTGCATATTCAGCGTCACCAAGCTTGTAGAAGTTCTGGGCACCCTCATATTCAGATGTGATAATTACGTTGCCACCATCAGCACTAATTGTAGGAGCGTTGAATGAGAATGAAACGATACCCTCGTTCTCTGCACCTGGGCACTCTTCATCTGCACTACCAACACCTGCATAGTCGATATAAGCCTGGAACTTAACGGTCATATCCTTGTAGCACTTAATTGGCTCAGTGTATTTGGGACTGTCGGCTGTTGGTGCACTGCCATCGGTTGTATAGGTAACAACTGTTGGAAGTTTTGTTCCCATCACCTCATAAGTGTTAGGCTTACATGTCACCTCACGATACCACAGACCACCCTCAAATGTCTGAGCACCAACCTTTACAGAAGGAGTACCAGGAGCCTCATTAGCCTCTACGATAATGTAAGAGATGTAGTAGTCACCTCCTTCAGAACCGATGTAGATAGTCATATCATCTGGAGCTTCCCATGAGAAATAACCATTAGTTTCTACAGTATTGGTTGTGTTCTTCTGAACATTCTCTGTCAGGGCAGCATTGGTAGCAATTTTCGGATAACGAGTGTGAACCTGACCAAGGATGATGACCTTAGAACCACCTGTCACCTTCATCGCAATGACATCCTGAGCATTCTTAAGACGGAAAGAGTTGAGGTGTTCGCCATACTCTGCGTAAGCATCAGTGCCGAGAGCAGCGATTGCGTCCTCAGAAGAGAGATCCCAACTTTTTTTGTTCGTGGCAACAGAACCACCTGTTACATCGAGGAAGAAACCGTCACCAAAGATGTTTCCTTTGCCGGGCTTTGCAGCACCATTGTTAGTAACCTCGTCCATCACGAGCACATAGCTGTGCTTACATACAGCCACATCGTCGATTGTCGCAGCATTGACTGCTGAAGTCATGCCGACGATCGCACAGATTAACGTAAATAATTTTTTCATAACTTTAAATTGATTAATTAATTAATAAAAAGGTGTAATAAATTTCGGATTTATCTTAATAAGGGAGTTAAAAGGAGATATGGGAAGTTATCGTTCCCTGCGGTCTCTTAAGAAGATAAAGGACAATAGTAAATACGATGGATAAACATTTGTCCCTTATCTCCCTTTATCTCCTCTTATCTCCTTTTATCTTCTTATATCTTCACTTATCTCCCAAAAAGACCTCAC
>JBJEAV010000225.1:0-9128 GCA_051869395.1 Prevotella sp. | reverse complement strand
CTCTTATCTCCTTTTATCTTCTTATATCTTCACTTATCTCCCAAAAAGACCTCACTTCTGTCCCTTCACGAGATATGTCTGTACAGGGGTGTCGCCATAGTGAGAGATGGTGATGATGTCGCGGCTTTCAGATACAGCCACACCTGTGAACACCGTCACCTTTGACACCTTACCACTGTCATCCTTCACCAACTTGAGGATACTGATAGTACCCGTTATTGGCGAATAGGTATATTCATACTGTGGTATAGCCTCAGTGTTTGAGTCATCGAGCCATGTGGCGGAGTTCTTCATAGAGGCGGGGATGATACCCTCGCTCATCTTCACCACCACGTATGTTTCATCTACAAACTCAAGACTCTCCACATATCCCTGAACCTCCTCGCCATAGGAGTTGAACTTCAATCCCGTGCCGCGCACCCAGTAGGTGTTGGCCAACGACTCCGGGTGGTTGATTTTCAGTGAGTCATTATATTCTCCTGCCCATGCCGGATTATCGGTGTTGGCATCCTCATACTCGTTGGCATCTTCACAAGCCGCAAAGCAGAAGCCAAACACAAGGGCGGCAACGGCAATACATGATTTCTTGAATGCTTTCATAATTTTCTGTTTTCTGATTTCTTGAAAGTGTTACTTATTGCGCCATCTTGCAGCACCCGCATTGTTGCGCACGATGTCATTGTCAGTGCTCTTATAGTAGAGGTTGACATTGTACTGCGATGCAGTTCCGTCGAGAGCGTCAGCGCGGTGCATATTCTGGTCGTTGGCGGTAGTGGCCTTGTGAGGAGGACACGGACTTGTGAACAATTCCGTAGATGATACGTCAGCCACATTCACATCGAGCGACCCGTTGAGTATGGCGAGATTGTTCTTAACCAACTTACCGAAGGCATTGCTGGTGGAGTTCCATGGACTACCGCTGAAGATAGAACCATTGGTGAGGTTGTCGTTAGTTGACCAGTTGTTGTTGAAGTTCAATGTCACAACTCCCATAACACCTTCAGAGTTTGTCTGGGTGTCACGGATGTCGCATCCCCAGAATCCGAGCACACGCTGGTCACCGTCCTGCTTGGTCAGCACGAAGAGATTGTTCTCTACGTTATATACAGAGCCATTAGGCAGATATCTCATATTGAAGATTACACCAGAGGCACGTGTATTGAAGTTCACAAGAGTATTATTAGAGAACGTGATGTTCCACGGACCGCCTGTCCATCCTGACTGTGCCGTCTCGCAGAAGAATGACGGGAACGGACTGTCATAGAATGTGTTTTCAATCACCTTCATATCCTTGTAGAGGTTAGAGGCAGGGTTGTTACCAGAACCGGCAATCCAAGGATAGCCACCCGCACCCTGGTTGTAGTAACCGCAGTCGAAGAACTGGTTGTTCTTGATGAGCACGTGGTTCCATATCTTGTAGTTGGCTCCCTGCTCACGAACAAATCCGCGCACAAGACGCTTGAATGTACAGTTCTCGATTACAAGACTGTCGAGGGTCACTGCCATACCATTGGAGTACATGTTGAAGAAGTAGTTACCGGCTGCTGTGCCCACACCTGCAGCATTGTCACCATAGTTGAATGCCGTCGGGTTGTCGAAGTCGATGTCATAGAAAGCGAGCTTCTTCATATAGATTTCACCGCCTTCACCGGCTTCCGGCTGACGTCCGAACATAAACATGGTGTAAGAACCTTGCCACTGCTCTCCATTAGTACCAGAATACATAGAGTGCTTTCCAAGACCGCAAATCACCTTGGCACGGAGTCCGTTAGCCACATCCTCAGGATTTGTAGCAAGCACGAATCCCTTACATGTGATGTCGTTTCCGTCGAGATAGTATGTCTTTCCTCCTTCGAGATAGAAGGTCTGTCCCTCTGCATAGTCGGTGTTGGAGATAAAGTCATAGAGCACATTAGAGATAGGTGCAGCATTGTATTCCTCAGCCTTGGCGAAGATGTCTGTGCGCAATATGTTCTGCTCGTTGTTTGGAACGGCCAGGTTATTGTACTGGGCTATCATCTCGTCATGCTTGAGAAGGATAGGGTCGCCAGGAGTACCGTCGGAGCGCGATGTACAGGTGTTGTACTTTGCGTCAACCTCAACCTTAACACTTGGGTCAATCACGTCAATTACATATACAGAGTTGGCGGTCAGTCCGTCAATATCCACGTAACCTCTCTCGCGGTCCTGTGCGGTAAGCTCATATTTCGTCCACTTGGCACCAACAGTAGAGTTGGGGTTGTTGGGCGATGGCTTCACGGTTAGGTACTTGTAGCCAAACTCTCCGTCGGGTTCCACATTGAAGTTGGTGTAATAGCTCTCCAACTTGTCCTTGTCCTCTGCAGAGAGGTTGGGCAGTGCAGCGAGAATATCTTCCATGGTGAATGTCTCCATGGCATTGATATTGTCCATGTCAGCAGAGGTGACTCCTTCAAACTCCTGAATGAAGTCCTTCACGTTGGTGTTGATACAAACGTGCATGGAAGTCTCGGTTGTCTGTGCCTGGTTAACATACACAGCAAACGGAGTCTCATAGCGGTCGTTGGTCTTGATGCCCATATACTCCTGCCACTGGCGTCCGTTGCCGTGTCCATACCAGTTGGAGGCGTGCGAGAAGTCGGTCACGTTGTTGTCGCGAGTGGACAATGCACGGATGGCAAAACGGTAGTCGGTGGAGTACTGAAGGTCGGGGATGATAAGGTCGAGGACATTGGGACCCACGATAGTGTCCACCAAGAGGTCACTTGTGCCCTGTATGCTTGCCCAAGCCTCGGGGCCGTTGCTCACCTTCGGCTGCAGTGCCATCTGAATCTGATAGCCGGCACATCCGAATTCCTCCTTCACACCATACCAATACAGGTGAACGGTGTTGCCGTGAGGATATGCGCCGTCCAGACCGCAGTTGTAGGGATAGTCAGTTCCTTTCCCTCGCGTATAGTCAGTTATGAACATTGTCATGAACTGCCTGTCGAGGTTGCCTTTCACAGCGTCGTCATCGTCACTACATGACACCATCAGTGCCGATGTACTGGCTGTGAGCAAAAGCAACATATTACGAAATATATTCTTCATATCTTTATTCTGTTTTGGGAATTAATAACCATAATAATTCTTGTATGCACCTGCCGAACGCTGGATGGCGAGGTTCGGGTAAGGCAGTATGTAGCGCACTACAGGCAGTTCCTCTGCACTCGGGATGTTTGTCGGGAAGAGTGTCTGCACACCGTCCCTTATGAGCCAGATGTTACCACCGTCGTCCGAACGGATAAATCCGTAGAAGGAGTACTTGCACTGGTCTTTCGGAGTACCGGCGTCAGTGTCACCCCACTGGTAGAAGTCAGCATAGTTCCATGCTGCTGCCTGAAATCCGAAGTTGGTGATGTAGCTCTTCACAGGCATTGTTGTGGGCTTATAGGCGTTAAACACACGGAGACTCTTCAGCGACTGGTTGGGATATTTATACATCACTACGCCATTGTCGATTACATTGCCATAGAGCTGCGCTGCACAAACACGCATACCAAGCGTAGTGATAGGCTCATCCAGTTTATATGCGTGATAGTAGATACGCTCAGGCAGGTTGTCAATATACTCCACACCGTCGTGCTCGTTGATGGCATCCTCAAAGCCTGTAGTACCACCGGCATTCTGCATACCCACTGAATAGTAGCGGAGGAAGCTATATACGAGTTCCTCAGCGTAGGTATTAGTGCGCACGAGGTCACGCCAACGTGAGTTCTCGCCGGCAAACTCCCACTTGCGCTCGTCGAGCACTGCCTTCTGGAATGCCTCCTTGGATGCGCTTGCCTGGCTTACGAAATCAGCGTCGCCATTGAGGAACGCACGGTTGTGAACCTTTGAGAGGCACTCGATTGCCTTGTCAGAAGGCGCACCGTTGATTTCGTTGTCTGCCTCGGCATACATCAGCAATACATCTGCATAACGCATGTAAGGGAAGTTGATACCCGTGCTGCTGCTCTTGTCGCTGCCCAATGCGAGGGTCTCGTCAGTCCACAACTTCGACCACTTGTTGCAGTGAACACTATAGTCGTTACGGATATAAACAGAGTCCTGGAGCACGCCGTCGGCATTGGTGAAGTAAGAGTAATACCACAATCCGTTGACAAACTCACGACGCATGTCGTTGTCCCTGAAGAGGAAGCGGTAGAAAGCGTTGAGACGTGTTCCGCCATTACACTCACCCCATGGTCCTACGGTCTTGCCCTCGTATGAGGAGTAAGTCGGTCCCTGTGAGTATCCTGTATATCCGTTGCCCTCCTTAGAGAAGGGAAGCTCGAAGATCACGTCGTCGTTGTTGACAAGTGTATAGTTACACTCCTTGACGAACACTTCACTATAGGGCAGTGAGAGGGAGTGTGTGCCGGCGGTAATAACCGAGTCGGCATATTCCCTTGCCACCTTATAATATTCAATATAGTTGGAGGGACGCTCCATCTTGCCGTAGCTTGTTGAACTGCTCTTGTCAGGACGCAGTGAATAGCCACCGGCTGTCAGAGCGATACGTGCTATCATTCCCTGTGCGAACTCCTTTGAGCAACGCTCCACAGTCACCGAGTTGCCCGATGACATATAAGGCGCTATGCCCTTGAGGTCGTTGATGAGCGAGTCCTGGATAACCTGGCGGTCGGCTACGGGAATGACGAAGTCCGAACCATGTTCAGATGCCGGGTCAAAGGTGAATGGCACGTCGCCGAACATCACCACGAGGTCGTGGTAGGCCATGGCGCGCAGGCACTTTGCCTCACCCAGCCACTGCATGATTTCCTTGTCGGTTGTGTCAAAGATGGGGCTTTGCTGCAACGACCTTATAAACCTGTTGCAATATTCGACAAGGTTGTAGGCGGCAGTCCAGTAGTTGTAGATTTCACCTCCCACGTCATCACAGTCGAAACGTCTGTAAGTGTTGTGCGCATGTGCCGGGTTGGAACTGATGTACATGTCCACGTCGCTGTTGAGTGCGAAAGTTCCCTGGTAGGCGTTGCCGTAGAGATTGCCCACAAGAGCCTGCGCATAAACACCGTTGAGCGCACGGTTAATCTCGGTTTTCTGTCCATACACGAACTCCTCGGTGTATGACGACGGTGCATCAACATCCAGAAAGTCGTTGCAGGCAGTCAGCGAGAGTAACGCCATTCCTGTATATATAATATTCTTTAGTCTCATATCTTCTGTTTTATTTATTCTTAATACGACATTGTTAGAATGTAATGTTTGTACCAAAGACGAAGCCGCGGCTGCGCGGATAACGGTTGTAGTCCATACCGCAGGTAAGTCCTGTCTGAATGTCAACCTCAGGGTCATAGCCGCTATATCCCGTGATGATGAAGAGGTTGGTGGCTGACACATAGAAGCGTGCCTTGGTGAGACCAATCTTCTTTATCACATTCTTGGGAAGGGTGTAGCCGATGGTGATGTCATTGCAACGCAGGAACGAACCGTCCTCGATGAAGTATGACTGCGTGATGTTTGTTGTCACGTCGGTCGGGTTCCACAGTGTCCTGCCCTCGTTGGCGTTCTTGTAAATCTCTACACTGTTATCCAGATAGTAGAGCTTATAGAGGATGTCACCCTTGGTGCCGGTGAGCTCGCCGGTGAGGTCGTTGTATAACCAGCCGTCGTTGAACTTGGCAAGCACGTTCTTGAATGTGTTCTTGTTGCCCACTGACGATGACAATGCGTAAGCTGTGGCATTGTTGATGTCGAAGTCGAGCATATAGGTGAAGTTGGCGGTGAAGTCGAAGTCCTTCCACTGTCCTGAGAGACCGAAACCTCCCTGTATTCTCGGGTTGGTGTTACCAATCACGGTGCGGTCGTCCTCGGTGATGCGTCCGTCGCCGTTGAGGTCCTTGAACTTGACCTTACCGGGCATTGTGGCGATACCTGAGTTGGATGTACCCGACACGTCGTTGATGACTGTCACATAACCGTCCTCACGCGGGGCGCAGTTCTTGGATGTTCCGTTGTCGGCTGCACTCGAACCCCAAGGCATGGCCTGGAAGTTGTTAAGCGGGTCGAAGTAGAACTCATCCATAGTGTAAAGTCCGTCATATACGAAACCGTAGATAAGACCTACCTCACTGCCCACTTTCAGACAGTAGTCGTTGTATGATGACTTCCAACGGTCGTTCTGGTCCCAAACGACATCGTCGGTACCGTTGAGCTTGTCGATCTTCTTCTTGTTGAAGCCCATAGAGAGGTTGGCTGACAACACATAGTCCTTGCCCTGGAGAATGTCGCCGCTGACTGAAAGCTCAATACCCTTGGTGGTCACCTGTCCGATGTTCTGCATCTGGCTGGTGTAACCCACTACCGAAGGAATGTCTGACTTGTAGAGCAAGTCCTTGGTGGTGTACCAGTAGAACTCGGGAGTGATGGTCAGACGTCCGCCGAAGAGTGTGATGTCGGCAGCGACGTTACGTGTGATGGTTGTCTCCCACTTGATGTCCTTGTTGGTGAACTTGGCGCCTCCGGCATTGCCGTAGAACTGCTCACCGTAGAGTGTTGTCTCACCGAAACCGGGACCGCCTGTGGTGTTGATGGCATAGAGCTGGCGCCACATGTCGTTGTCGATACGGTTGTTACCCGAAAGACCGATGGCGGCACGAATCTTCAGCATGTCAATCCACTTGATGTCCTTCATGAACTTCTCCTCTGACATCACCCACGCACCAGAGATTGAAGGGAAGTAACCCCACTGGTTGCCCGGTGCGAACTTGGTGGAACCGTCGGCACGGAACGTACCGCTGAGGAGGTACTTGTGGTCGAAGTTATAGTTCACCTGACCGAAGAACGACGCCGTGCGGTCGGGAGTGGAGAGTGACGAACTATTAATATAAGGTGTACCGAAGCTCATGTTGTTCCATGCGTCAGTGGCAGAGAACGAACGCGGGAAATAGCGGTTCATCATCGACTCCGAACGTTTGTCGGAGTGCTGGATTTCCTGTCCTGCGAGAAGCGAGAAGTTATGCACATCCTTCAGCGAGAAGCTATAGCTTGCGGTGTTTGTCCATATATAGCTGAGCGAGAACGAGTTGTCCAACTGTGCCACCGGCTGGTTGTTGTGCTTCTGTCCTGTGCCGGTCAGTGCGCCATAGAATCGCTTCTGGTCTGTCCACTTCAATCCGATAGTACCCTCTGTGCGCAATGTGAGTCCCTTGATGGGCTTCCAGTCGAGCGACAATCCTGTAGAATAGTTATATGCGTGCTTAACCAACTGGTTGATGGCGATGTCATTCTTAGGATTTGTATAGGTGAACAGTTCCTCCTCGTCGGGGTCGGCGTATGAGGGGTCGATATATCCATACTCGCGCAAACCGTTGGTAGGACGATACTGAAGCACGTCTATGATACCGCCGGTACCGATGTTGTCACCTCCGGCACCCTCGTCACGACGGAACGTGAACTTGGGGTTAATCTGGAATGTCAGCTTGTCGCTGAGTTTCACGTTGGTCTTCATGTTAAGTGTGGTGCGGCGCACGCCCGAACCAAGGATGATACCCTTGTCCTCACTGTTGGTGAGCGAGAGGTTGAACTTCACCTTGTCGCTACCTCCACCGATGTTGAGGTTGGCTGAGTAGTTGATGGGGTTCTCGCCCATAACCTCGTCCTGCCAGTCGTGTGAGGGAAGTGCTCCATACATGTCAAGGTCGTAGGGGTTACCGAAGTTTGCCTTGAAGAACTTGGCGTTGGTCGAACGGGTACCGTTGCAGGCATGCCACTGATACTGATACTTGACGAAGTCGGCAGCGTTCATAAGGTCGAGCTTGCGGGCAAGAGAGCTTACCGACAGGTTGCCGTTGAACGACACCTGCACCTTTCCTTCCTTGGCCGACTTGGTGGTGACGATAACTACACCGTTACCTCCCTTGGCACCGTAAATGGCTGTAAGTGAGGCATCCTTGAGCACGTCGATAGAAGCAATGTCGGATGGAGGAATGTCGTTGATATTGTCAGTCTGGAAACCATCGACAATATAAAGAGGTTCGTTACTCTGGGTCACTGACGTACCACCTCTGACTCGGATATGCACGTCGGCACCCGGCTGACCATCGACGGTGGTCACCTGCACACCGGAAATCTTACCCTGGAGGGCAACGGCAGCCGATGTCACAGGCACTGACTCCAGTCGCTTTCCGCTCACCGAACCCACCGAACCGGTGAGGTCCTTGCGTGCCTTGGAGCCACCGTAACCGATAACCACAACTTCATCAATAGCCTTGGTATCGTCGCGCATGGTGACATTGAGAGTAGGCGCAGCCTTCACCTCTTGCGTTTCCATACCGATAAAGCTAATCACGAGTGTCTTTCCTTTGGCAACCTTCAATGTGAAATTACCGTCGAAGTCGGTAACCGTGGCATTCTTCACATTGCCTTTCTCTACCACGCTGGCACCTATCACTGTCTCGCCCTGAGAATCAATAACAGTACCCTTCACTGTAATGACCTGTGCAATGACTCCCAACGGCAACAATAGCATAAGTGCCAATAGGGCAAGTAACTTGCCAGATCGCTTCGCTGTTTTTTCTTTCATGATAGCGTTTCGTTTTTTTAGTTATTATAATTAGATTTTTTTATTTTTTTGATTATGTTTTGTATATTTGGGTGCAAATTTATAGAAAATAAATTGTAATAAGCCATATTCACTCAAAAAAATGCGATTTGTTAACAATATTTATATTTTTAGGTCTATTGGGTGCGCATAATATTTGTAATTATATTCAAAAAGCTATCTATATACCTTATTTATATAAATAAAGTTTCGGAAAGTTGAGTTAAGTAATAACCATCTATAATCAGGCAACTAAAAATCCCCTCCTGCATATCGCTTGCAGAAGGGGATTTCTCATGTGCGCCCTCGGCGCTATTATCCACATGCGCCCTCGGCGCTTGCCTCAATCTACGCCACGGCGCAGCTCACACCCAATGCGGTACCCACGGCTGCCAGGATGGCCGATGCAAGGTTCCACAGGAATTTTATCAACCTGGACTTGTTCTCCTTAGTCATAGTTTTTTTTTAAAAAGAAAATTAAAAAATTAAAAAATTAAAGTTTTGCTACCGCCCAATGCCCGCTGCCAATGCGGATGCCTCTGGGAGCGTGGGCGTCCCG
>JBJEAV010000224.1:0-2427 GCA_051869395.1 Prevotella sp. | reverse complement strand
AAAGAAGAATCTTCTCCATTTTATCGGTATTCTTGTCATCCACCTGATAGATGAGATTAACCGCATCCTGCTTCATTTCTCTTACTGTCATTCCCATAATCGTATGATTTTGGAGGCAAAGGTATATAAAAAATCCCGAACTGCCAAACAATTCGGGAGATTTTTGCGATTTATGCATTGTATTTCAAAAAAATACTGTACCTTTGCAGCCGCATTTGCAAAACAATTGTTGACTACAATGAAGAAGACTGTATTAATAACCGGTGCAACAAGCGGAATAGGTGAAGCTTGTGCACGCAAATTCGCCGAAGGCGGATACCGACTCATCATCACAGGACGCAATGCCGAAAAGCTTGCCGAGCTGAAGGCTGAACTGCCTGCGGAAGTGCTTACGCTCTGCTTCGACGTGCGCGACAGAAACGCCGCCACCGAGGCTGTAAACTCGCTGACGGAGGAATGGAGCACTATCGACGTGCTGATAAACAATGCCGGACTCGCCCTCGGCCTGGAACCCGAATACGAAGGCGACTTCGGGGACTGGGACACAATGATTGACACCAACATCAAGGGACTGCTCACCATGACGCGTCTGATTGTGCCGCGAATGATAGAGCGCAACGCAGGACATGTCATCAACATCGGTTCCGTGGCAGGCGATGCCGCTTATGCAGGAGGCAACGTGTATTGCGCCACCAAGTCGGCAGTGAAGGCCATCACCGACGGACTGAGAATTGACGTTGCCCATACGGCAGTGAGAGTGACCAATCTCAAGCCGGGACTGGTGGAGACGCACTTCAGCAACGTGAGATTCCATGGCGACGACCAGCGTGCCGACAATGTATATAAAGGTATCACTCCGCTCACGGGAGCAGACATTGCCGACATGGCATTCTATGCCGCCAGTGCGCCAGCCCACGTGCAGATTGCCGAGGTGTTGATACTCGCCACCCACCAGGCCAGCGGCAGCGTGATTCACCGGAGCTGAAAGGAATTGCCGTCAACATTTCTTTGTTGATTCAACCTAAGGTAACACTCCTATTTCCTTCATCCACCCCTCTGCTATCTCAGGCCACAAAGCAGTGGTGCCAGGCTGACGGCGCATGGCAATGGCATGCTTGCCAAAAGGGAAGACATGTATAGAAGAATGCAGTGATGCCTATACTGTTTAGCCATTGAGCCATGGTGATACCGGCAGCCTCATAAGCCTGCTTGGCATATCCTCCTCCCGGAATCAGAATCACCGCTGTGTTAGTATGGTTATCCGAACAAGACGTAAAGGCATACATTCTCGGAACACCGATTTGCCAAGTACGATGATTTACCACAGAATCCTTGAGCGTCATATTTCGGCTATTAGGCATATTGCCCGCACTCCATAAGTCAATACGCCGCCCTCCGCCAAAATCCTCTTCAAAGTTATTGGCACGAACAACGGTAGTGGCGAAAAACGCCAACACCGACAGCATAATTAGTTTCAATTTAAACATATAGTCAAAAAGTTTTATTACAATTGCTTGAATTCATATCTTGATATTTACGTTTTTCATTCAATATTGCGGGCAAAGTTAAACAAAATCTCCCGAATTGCCAAACATTTTGGGTGTTTTTCATTAAAAAGAGTATTGTCATCAGAAATTTGTCCCAAAACAATAAAATCAGCACCTTATATAAAAAAATAGGCGTTTTGTTTGGTCGTGTCGATAAAAATACGTATCTTTGCAGCCAAATCATTTTAAGGATAAATATTATGGTAGAAAAAAGAAACGAGGAAAACGAAGAGAAGAAAAGCTTGAGCTTCGTGGAACAAATGGTGGAGGCTGACCTCGCCGAAGGGAAGAACGGTGGCAGAATACAAACCCGATTCCCCCCGGAACCCAACGGATATATCCACATCGGACACGCCAAGGCGATATGCATGGACTTCGGCGTGGCAGAGAGATACGGCGGCGTCTGCAACCTGAGATTCGACGACACAAACCCCTCAAAGGAAGACACGGAATACGTTGACTCAATACTCAACGACATACAGTGGCTCGGATTCAAGTGGGGCAACGTGTATTACGCCTCAGACTACTTCCAGCAACTGTGGGACTTCGCAGTGTGGATGATAAAGAAAGGAATGGCATACATCGACGAGCAGACCTCGGAACAGATAGCACAACAGAAAGGCACACCGACAACACCGGGCGTGGCAAGCCCATACCGCGACCGCCCCGTGGAGGAGAACCTGGAACTGTTCGCCAAGATGAACACTCCCGAGGCTGTGGAGGGAAGCATGGTGCTCAGGGCAAAGCTCGACATGGCCAACCCCAACATGCACTTCCGCGACCCGGTGATGTACCGCATCATCCACACGCCGCACCACCGCACCGGCACCAAGTGGCACGCCTACCCGATGTATGACTTCGCACACGGACAGAGCGACTA
>JBJEAV010000223.1:9716-11288 GCA_051869395.1 Prevotella sp. | reverse complement strand
TTACGTAGCAGCCTGACGAGGTTTTGCTCCTCTCCCTTGGTGATTTCCTCGCCTTGTTTTCTGTTGAGCCACATTCTCCTGAGCGACAGTGGAGTGATGGAGAAGCGGTCGGAGTATTTCGTCATAAGGTCGAGCACACTCTCGTGCCAGTCGAGGTTGTTGATGATGTCTGCGGTGTCAGTGAGTTGGCTGTTTATAAGCTCGCGCATCTTGTTGTCGAGGAATGTGTTGTCCAACAGGGTGAACGTCTGTCTTTTTCCCGCCATCTTCTCTGCCAAATGGATGTTCGTTGCCACGTCGGGAGCATCCGACAGTCCTGTGACATTCTGAAACTTCTTGATTTGATTCCAGTTGGGAAACTGCACTGCAGCGAAAATGACGGGAATCTCGTTTATCGGTTTCACGTCATTACACAGGGTGGAATACGTAGCCTGGTCGCCGATGGTGACTATCATATCCAACCTGCGCTTGCCGTTGACAGTCTCCACAATCTCCTTCGCCTTGGTTATTTCCTCTCCTGGTGCCCATCGCTCGCAGTCGAGATAACGGAAAGTCACGTCGGCATTTATATTGTGTTCATCGAAATGCTTCAGTATAATGCTCTCATAGTCAACGAAGTCATAACGCCTTTCCGCCTCGGAGAACATCACGAGTATATGCTTGTCAGCCTCTTTAGGCAAAGCACGCCATATCCCTGCAGCAACGACTCCAATCACTGCCACAATACCTAATGTCCAAAATATGATTGTCTTTCTATTCATTCGGCTTCTTTTAACTCCTCATCATAACTCCTCATCATAACTCCCCTTCTTAACTCCCCAAAAACTTAAGATACACCGAGAACCGGCTGCCCTTGCCAAGCTGCGACCTCACCTTGATGCTTCCGCCAAGACGAATGACAATAGCCTTGCAGATGGAAAGGCCAAGACCCGTGCCTTGCTTAAACTCGTCCTTCTTATAGAATCGGCTGAACACCATCGTGCGGTCTTCCTCGGAAAGACCGATACCAGTGTCCTCCACATACAGTTCCACCTTGCCCGTCTGCTCGTCCTTTATCCATCCAAGAGTAACAGAGCCTTGGGGAGTGAACTTTCCGGCATTGGTGAGGAAATTGCCAATCACCTGTCTAAGTCGGCTCTCGTCCACCTCTATAAGTGCGTCGCCCTCGGGTTGCACGAAGTTGAATGACAGATGTTTGGGCATCTGCACCTCAAACGTGTGATATACGCGCTCCATAATGTCCCTCACCGACCATGCCTTGATTACAAAATCCATCTGTCCCGACTCAATGCGCGACACGTCGAGGATGTCGTTGATGAGTTTCAATAGCAGTTCGTTGTTGGTATGTATGGTGTCGGCAAAGAGTTTCTTGTCCTCTGGGGTGAAGTCGGCATCGGGCTGCAGAAGCAAGTCAGAGAATCCAATGATGGCATTAAGCGGAGTGCGTATCTCATGGCTCATATTTGCGAGGAACGACTCCTTGAGCGTAGCCTCCTCTGCCAACTTGCGAGCCTCTTCCATCTCCTTTTCCCTCTGTTTGAATTCATCCACATTCATGAGCATACCATACGA
>JBJEAV010000223.1:8019-9616 GCA_051869395.1 Prevotella sp. | reverse complement strand
CGAGTTCTCGCGCTCCAACTGCGCCAACACCTTGGCCTTCTGTTTCTTCTCACGGATGAAGAGCCTCAACAAGATGACGATTACTACAAACATAGCTATCGTGCCGGAATACATAATCAAGGAGGAGAGCACGGGAAACCTCTCTACCAACGGCATCCTTATCACGTGATAACCCTCTGGGAGTTCATCTGGCGAGAACTTGTAGTGCTTTGCCACCTGCCAGTCGAGATAGTGTTCCTTCTTCGTAGGTCTTATCTTGATGTCCTTGGGCTTTGTGCCGGCGAATATCCGTGCGGCACAATCAGCCATATCGGCAGCGATATTTTGTATCGATGCGAAGTAACCGCCGATATACTGTGTGCCGGGGTCGCAGAATCCCATTGCGGTTGCGGTAAGCATAGGCCAGTAGTTGGTGGATCGGATAATCTGCACCGGCGTGGGGTCAAATTTCGACTGTATATATATCAAATCCTTGAACATCCTCGTCACCCTGCGGAAGTTATCTCCGTCGTTGGGGTCGAGAGGCTCGGTTTTCTTGCAGTTGAGATACAGGTATCTGAGCGAGAGCACTGTCATTGAGTACATATCACTGTGCTCGGTGAGCAGTTCCGTCACACTGTGGTCCCAGTTGAGGTTGTTGATTATATATTTTGCCTTATGCAGCTGGTTGTCAATATCTTCTTTCACCTTCCTGTCGAGGAAAGCCTTGTTGAGCATCACGAATGTCATCTTTCTGCCCGTGAGTGTATATGCCGCCTCGATGTTCTTCACGATGTCAATAGGGTCGCTCGCACCAGTGACATTCTCGTGGCACGAGAGTTGGTCCCAATTAGGGAATTGCACACCTCCGAACACTACCGGCACTGTGTGCATCATTGGAGTGTCAATACATAGGGTGGAATAAGTGGCTTGGTCGCCATATAGGAGAATCATCGCAAGCGGTTTATGGGCATTTGCCCTTTCCACTATCTTGCGTGCCTCCTCTATCTCGCGTTCTGCTTCCCAGTGTCCGCAGTTGAGATACTCGAAGGTGATGTCGGCATCCACTCCCTTGTTTTTCAAGGCTTTGGCGATAATGTCTTCGCAGTGTGCAAAACGATATGCCTCTTTGTTCTCGGAGAACATCACAAGTATGTGCGGCTTGTCATTGTCCTCCTCCCTGTCAGAGCAGAATGTCCCCGGAGCAACCATCTCGGTAATGACAATGCCGCATATCACCACGATGACCAAAGCCACCGCAGCAAACAACCAACCAATATACGACTTCTTCATACCTTTTTTTATTTTAATTTTGAACACAGAGGCACGGAGGTACAGAGGTTATTTTTATAAGTTTTATGAAGATACAGAGATTCTCTTATTATACTCTGTATCTCTGTGACTCTGTGTTTAATTATTCCTAATTCAAGAAGACCGAGAACCTCGTTCCCTCTCCAAGTTTCGACTTCACCCTGATGTCGCCATCGAGGCGTATTGCCACTGCCTTGCAGATGGAGAGTCCAAGACCTGTGCCTTGCTGGAACTTGTCCTTCTTGTAGAATCTGGCGAACACCATCTTCGCGTCGTCGTCAGAGAGTCCGCAACCGGTGTCCTCAAC
>JBJEAV010000223.1:6315-7919 GCA_051869395.1 Prevotella sp. | reverse complement strand
GCCTCGTCGAGCTGGAACTCCTTTAGCTTGTAGTCATCCACCTTGAGCAGCATACCGTAAGAGCGCACATACTTGCCATTGTCGTCAAACACGCCCTTTCCGCGAATCTGATACCAGTGCCACTCGCCGTTGCGATAGAAGTCGGCCTTCACCTCGCCCGAATAAGAGTCTCCATTGTTCACCCTTTCCACTCCCCTAAGATATTCCTTGCGATAGTCGGGATGTATCATCCCCACAAACTCGTCAACGTCGCACACGTGCGGCTCATGCCCATAGTGATGCCAGAAGGTGTCGCTCAGGTATATGGTCTCGCCATATCGCTCCCATGCGAAAGTGTGGCTGTTTTCCACCGCCATATTATATAGCAGGTTTTCCCTTTCCACCTGTTTGAGAGCCTTGCGTTTCTGCTTCTTTTCCTTATATAATATCCTCAACAAAATAATGATGACGATGACGGCAATAATACCCAAGCCATAGTTGATGAAGAGATAAAGTCCGGGATGCTTGTCTCTCCACGACATGTTGATTATCTTGAAGTCGTCAGGCATGTTGTCCTTGGTGTAACCATGCTTACGTGCCACTTGCCAGTCCATCCAGTAGTCCTTTTTATGTATTCTCACTGGAATGTCGGTGGTCTTTTTTCCTTTGAATATCTCAGCAGCCACTCCCGCCACATCATTGGCGATGGTCTCCGCTCCGGCGAAATATCCTGCTATAAACCTGCTGTCTTCTGCTCCGAAGTCGAGCCACGTGGCAGTGAGCATGGGTTTGGTGCTGCTCATGTTCACCATCATCTGCGACTCCGAGTCATACTTCATCTGCACGTATGTCATCTTTGAGAATCTGCTCATGGCGAGCATAAGGTTCTCATTGCCGAGCGAGTCCTGCTTCACGTCCATGTGGGTGTTCTGCTGCAGGTTGTAGAGCGAGAAGGGAGTGATGGAGTATATCTCGGGCGGAAGATTGAATAGCTCAAATAACGTATGCTCCCATCCGATATTATCCACGATGTCCTTCCTGCCGGCTATCTGCTCCTTTATCCTCTTCTTGCACATCTTGTCGAGATAGTGCTGCGAGAGCAGTGTGTTCACTGCGTGAATGCCGCAGATTCGTCCTGCAAGATATATGTTCTCCACAATATTCGTGCTGTCCTTGAATCCCACGAGATTGGTATTCTTTCTTAGCATACCCTCGTTGGGGAATGCCACTGCACCGAACACCACGGGCACAGTGCGAATCATGGAGTCACGGGTTGTCATCACCGAGTATGTCACCTCGTCGCCGATGGTCATCACCAAGTCGGGGAATCCGTTCTTGCCAGCCTCGTTGAGTATGCGTCGCGCCTCATCGATTTCATCGTTATGGCTCCATTTCTCGCAGTCGAGATAGAAATAGGAGAGATGGGCATTGATGCGTTTCTTCTTCAATGCCTTTTCGAGTGACTCCCTGAAGTCCTCGTAGCAATGCACTCCACTGTGTTGGGAGAATATCACCACAATTCTCTTCTTGTCCGTGTTCTGACAGGCAAAAACACCGAAAGCCATGGCCATCACGGCCACGGCAATCGCAATTATATACATTATTTTACGAGTCAATCGAATCAT
>JBJEAV010000223.1:2463-6215 GCA_051869395.1 Prevotella sp. | reverse complement strand
TTGCGGAGCACGTCAAACGTGTGGTCAACGAGCTTCGTCACGCCCTCGGAGTCCTTGTAGCTCGCAAGCTTGTAAATCGGCTGGTTGTTGGCATCCACGCGGTTCTTGGCATCCACCACGAGTGGCTTCACGGCTGCACCGATGGCACTCTTCTGCAATCCCCACTTACTGCTGATGAAGTTGCCGAAGTTGAGGATGTCGAAGTTGAACTGTATGCGGTTCACCTGCTTGCCCACCTTCACCTTCATCTCCTGGGTGAATCTCACGTCGAAACGGTTATACCATGGGTTGAACGCTCCGAATGCCTGCGTATATTCACCCTTGTGCTTGCTCAGGTAGGGATCCTGATTGATGAAATCCCAGAATGCGTTCTTCTGGTCATCCACGGTGAATGTGGAGTTGTTGGCAGTATATTCCATGAAGTTCATCTCGTCCTTCGACTTGGGGATATAGATGAGGTCGTTTGACATACCGTCGTTGTTGAGGTCGCCGTTGTATGTCACACTGTACGAACCGTTCTTCTGTCCCGAATAAAACACTGCGATGCGTGTTGACATGATGTCATCCATATAGCTCACCTTATATGCCGCCGAGGCGATGATGCGGTGAGGGGTATAGATATATCGGGCGTTCTGAGTCTCCTGGATGTTGATACCGTTCACTGTGGGCAGGTTTGTCATGGCGTTCTCCACCTGGTTGCTCTGCAAGCTGTTCATGGTCTTGGATGCTGTCCAGGTGTATGCCATCATGAGGTCGAGGTTCTTCACAGGGGTCATCTTCACCTGTGCCATCACGTTGGCTGAGTACCCCTTGTTTGTATTTGTCATCTCGTAGGCATAACCGTTGTCTTTATGTATGCGCTTCTCCACATTGCCGGGGTAGAAGTAGCGGTTGTCGGGACCTGCGAATCTTTCTGCCGTAGCCTTGTCCATGTCGATATTGGCATCGTAGGCAGTGATGGCATTGATGTCCTTCGAGTATGTTCCCTCGATGGTGAAGAGGTTGTCGAATCCCAATGGTGCCTTCCAGTCGAGCGCGAGGGTTGTCTTCCACACCTGTGGCATCTTGAAGTTCTTATCCACTGTGATAAGGTTGCTCACTGCTCCCGGTTGTGTTGGGAAGAGCTTTTTCTGGTCTTCGGGCAGGTTGGGAACAACCTCCTTGAGCACCTGCTGCGGAGTGCGCACTCCTCCTGCGAGATATTGCAGCAGCGGGTTGGCGGCATTTGTTATCTGCACTGATGTCTGAAGCATTCCCGAACCTTCCTGCATCTTACTGAAGAAGATAAGCGGGAAGCGACCTGTGAAGATACCCGTACCTCCACGGAATCTCAGCGAACCGTCCTTGGTCAGGTCGTAGTTGAAGCCCACTCGCGGCGAGAACAGCATCACGTTGCCAGGCCACTCGCCTGTATTGAGCTTCTTGCCGTTGAAGTCGAGTTCTGCCACTGATGGGTTCTCATATCTGTGGTTGGTGTACATCGGCATGTCCATACGCACTCCGAGCAAGAGGCGAAGACGGTCGCTCACCTGCCACTCGTCCTGCACGTATGCTGAGAGTCTGTTATATGTCACATCCGAGAGGGCACGCTCCTTGCCTGTCAACGACCAGCACATGGCAAATGCCACGGGGGCTTTCTTCTGAAGGAAATCGTCGTAGGATGCATAGCGGTAATATCCCGCACCGTATTTCATATAGCAGTTGCTTGCCTTGGTGGATTCAAATCCCGCTCCCACGGTGAGGAAGTGGTCGCCAAGCGATATGTTCATATTATCCACCACGTTCCAACTCTTCTCGTTGATACCGTTGAGCCATGCGTGTGGGTCATATCCTGCCGACATATAGGCATGGTTCTTGCCGTCGCCATCGTAGGGCTTCATGATTTCTATACAAGGGAAGGCTGCATCACACTCACGGTTGTTGGCGTCGTTGAATGTGAACGAGGCGCGCAACTTGTTGGTGATGTTCTTGCCGAAGCGGCTGTTCAGCTCTCCGGCGAGTGAATACACGTTATCCACCTTCTTCCAGTTGCTGCCGTCGAACACCATCGAATAGATGCTCACACGTCCGTCGCCCATACCCATACCGGGGCTTGAATAGAGGTTGTCCTTCTTGCCGTTGGTCTGGTTATAGCGCAATGTAAACTTATGGTCGTTGGATATGTTCCAGTCGATACGGGTCATCAGTCGGAAGAACTTGTTGTCGCCGGTAAAGTCGTTATACGAACCGGGATTCCAACCGTACATAGACTGAAGGTCGGAAGCAAACTGCTTCATGTCCGACTCCGAAACGCGGGAGATTAGGTTCTTGCCGTCTTCCACTCCGTCCTTTGATGCCTGCCACTGATGAAGCTGGAGCGGAGTGTTCTCCAATTCGGCACTTACGAAGAAGAAGAGTTTGTCCTTGATAATCGGACCGCCGAGGGTCAAACCGTAGATGGTGCGCTTGATGTCTCCACGGGGAGCGGTCAGTTCCTCGCCATCCACACGGTTGCCTCTCAGACTCTCGTCCTTATAGAAATGATAAGCCGAACCGCGGAAGGTGTTTGTTCCCTTCTTCGTCACGGCATTGATGGTGGCTCCCATGAAGTTACTGTTCTTCACGTCGAAGGCTGAGTTCACCACCTGGATATCCTCCAATGCCTCAAGTGCAAATGGAGTGCCTGCTCCCGGCATCTTCTCGCGGTCGAGACCCATGTTGGCGTTGAAGTTGGCACCATCCACGCTGTAGTTGTTCATACCGCCGTCGCGTCCGCCGAACGAGCCACTACCTATATAATAAGGTGACATGGCAAGAATGTCCTGCAGCGAGCGGTCGATAGTAGCCTTGTTGTCGATGTCCTCGGCGGAGAAGTTTTCCGACGAACCGGTCTTGCGCAATGCGGCAGCCTGACCTTTCACAACAACCTCCTGCAACTCGTTGCCCGAAGTGAGCTTCACGTTGCACGAATATACTTCACCAAGGCTGATGCGCTTGATGTCGATAACGCTCTTCTTGTGGCCTACATAGCTCACTTCCAAGCGATAGGGTCCACCAGGTGTCAGTCCTGTTATGCGGAACTGTCCTTTCTGGTTGGAGATGGCGGAATAGGTTACTCCCGATTCCACCTCTGTCACTTTCACTACTGCTCCCGGCAGAATGTCGTCACTGTCGGTGGTTGTACCTGTGATTGTAGATGTGGTGTTTTGTGCAATGGTAAACACCGAAAAAACCATTGATAGATACAGCATCACTGCTGATCTTCTCATCATTCCAATTCTCATTAAAAACCTTTTTCGTTTAACAACTTGCCTCTTGTTTCTTCGCGAGGCCATTACTTTTAGCACTTTATTATTTCTTTAGGTTAATTATACCCCCCCCGCAGGGTAGGCAAGTACTAATTACCAATTATTTTAAAACTTTTTGCAAAGATACGCAAATAATTTGAAATACCCACACTTTCCCACCTAAATTTAATTAATGTTAACTAAAATAACTGTCATAATCTTAACCTAATGGAATAATTAAACAGTTCATCGGAAAATTTGAATATTTTGAATCCATACTAAGGTATTTAGGCGTAGCAGCCCTAAAAGGGCGACATAGCTCAGCACAGGGTGTCAACCCTGTGTATGGTAAATATCCACCACCACCCTCCCCCTCCTCCGCGCGCCAGAGGCGCGCGGAGGAGGGGGAGGAAAAATAGACATCATTGATAGGGCTTAAGCCCTATCCTATGCTATGCCGCCCTTTCAGGGCTATCCTATGCTATG
>JBJEAV010000223.1:0-2363 GCA_051869395.1 Prevotella sp. | reverse complement strand
CAGCGCATTGCCATGGTGACATGCTGGATGCTCATCCGTGCCGACCAATACGACGACTGCCTCCGCCTCGCCACCATCCTCCTACCCCATCCCCACGACCTCATCCACAAGGCTGTCGGTTGGATGCTCCGCGAAGTGGGCAAGCGCGATATGCCTACACTCGAAGCATTTCTCAATCATCATGTCCACAAGATGCACCGCACCACCCTCAGATATGCCATTGAGAAAATGGACGAGAACAAGAGACAATATTATATGAAATGAACAAGATCTTAGATAGTTTCAGGCAGGCAGTGCCTGCATCATGGAAAAGCACCAAATGGCTGCTCAAACTGATGATACCCATCTCATTGGCAGTTACTCTCATGCAGCATTTCGGAGTGCTCGCATGGATTGCCACATGGATTAATCCGCTGTTTATCCACTTCGGGCTTCCGGGAGAATCGGCTGTGGCATTTATATCCGGTGCCACGGCTGGCACATACGCGGGAATAGCCGTTATGATGTCCATACCGCTGACAATGAAGCAGGCCTCTATATTGGCTCTGATGATTGCCCTGTGCCATGCCTTGCCTATGGAGTGTGCCGTAAACAAGAAGACGGGATCGTCGTTTTGGAAGATGGGGGCAATACGCATCGTGATGGCTCTCATCTGCGCCATCATTCTCAACATCATATTTCCCGACATGACTGGCAGATACATCTATATGGGAGCTGAAGCAGACAGCAGTTTTGGAGAGGTGATGACAACTTGGGTAGTATCGCAGATAAAGATGTCGTTGATGGTGATGCTTATCATCTACTCACTGATGGTAGTGCAACGTATGCTCGAAGCCTATCGCCTGCTCGATCCGTTATCACGCATGCTCTCACCCCTTATGTCGCTCTTCGGATTGCCGAGACAAGCCTCATACATGTGGCTCGTTGGCAATGTGTTGGGCATAAGCTACGGTTCCGCTGTGATGGTAGAATTAGAAGACAAAGGCATCGTGACAAGAGAAGAGGCAAACGATGTCAACTATCATCTCATCATGAACCACTCCATGCTCGAGGACACCATCGTCTTCGCTGCCACCGGCATCTCCGCCCTACTGCTTATATCCACCCGCATGATCTTCGCCCTCATATTGGTATGGGGAAGGAAATTACTGAATAAAATCGACTATCGTCTTCAGCACATCAACTGATATGGTTTCCTCAATCTGTTGATATTCAATCACATTCCCTGTCGTACAATGCTGGAAGAGATGATTCAGTCCATCAAATGTGACAATCTTGGGCTTGCAGTTCACAAGTCCATCCTGCAAGGCTGAGATATTTTTCTCACAATCCACCTGGAGGTCCTTCTTGCCGTTCATTGCCAATACCGGACATTTTACTTTCGGCAAATCCTGTCTTATATCCAAAGAGAAAATATGGCGCATAAAAGGCGTATCGGCTTGCTTCATCGCCATTTCAAACAACTGCCTCAGCAACAACGGCACATCCTTTCGGTCAACTTCCTCCACGCTCTTCCCTGCTCCTAATGTGTCGAATGCGCCCGACAATGCCTTGCAATAGGCATCCACCGTCTCCGCGGTCATTCCCAACGGATCCAATCCTATGCGGTTCTGCATTATCAGCGTCTCCTTGCCCGAAATAGCCATTCCCGCCATCGACACCACGAAATCAGTCTTACCCTCACCGGCAAGCATAAGGGCAATAGTGCCTCCTTCGCTATGTCCAAGCACTCCCACTTTCTTAAACCTCTTGCGCAGGTATTTCAACCCCGCCTCGGCATCTTGTTTGAAATCATCGGTAGTGAAGTTTGAGAACACAACCGTCGAGTCGCCATAACCTCTGTCGTCATATCTCAGCGATGCTATTCCCTCGCGTGCCAAGGCATCGGCAATCACTGCGAATGGTTTATGCCCAAACACCTCCTCATCGCGGTTTTGCTGTCCGCTGCCAGTCACCATAAGCACCACCTTGGTATTCTTGTCGCTGTTCTTCGGCAGTGTCAACGTACCATTGAATATATATTTGCCATTGCTGAATGTCACTTTCTCCGTGGTATAAGGGAAAGGAGCCACGGGAGTCTGCGGACGGTTAACCTTGGGTGTTCCCGGCAGCAGAGTCATTGGGAACGACATTCCGTTTTGCATAAACGTTCCCTTTATAGAGTTCCCCTCCATAGTTCCCTCGAAGGTAGCCCTTGCCATAGGAATCTTCACACGTATCTTGCCGCCGTCCAACGTCTCCTTCTCTGCCTTAATCCCCTTCGCTCCCTGCGACGGAGAATCAAGTGTACAACCGTCAGCACCGAAATTGAAGACCAACGGCAACTTCATCCCCTGGACCTCAATCTCACCGCTCCAAGCTCC
>JBJEAV010000222.1:0-2440 GCA_051869395.1 Prevotella sp. | reverse complement strand
TAGACTCCATTGGAATTTCCTTGTTAGAGTTCATCTGGAACAGACGGCTGATACGTTCCTTCTTTCCTGAACGAGAGTTGAATACGTAAGAACCGGCACATACCTTACCCGAATAAACGCGGAAGAATACCAGACGTCCCATATATGGGTCAGTAGCGATCTTGAATGCAAGAGCAGATGTCGGCTCGTCCTCAGATGGCTTACGGTCTTCCTCCTCCTCGGTATCAGGGTTGGTACCAACGATAGCCTCTGTATCAAGAGGTGAAGGAAGGAATGCGCAAACATAATCAAGAAGAGGCTGAACACCCTTGTTCTTATATGAAGAACCGCAAATCATAGGAGTGCATTCCATTGCTACAGTACCCTTACGGATAGCAGCGATAATCTCAGCTTCGGTAATTGAATCAGGATCATCAAAGAACTTCTCCATGATAGCCTCGTCGTACTCGGCAGCAGCTTCAAGGAGCTTTCCTCTCCACTCGTCGCATTCATCCTGAAGGTCAGCAGGAATATCCTCGATATCATACTGAGCACCCATAGTCTCATCGTGCCAAAGGATAGCCTTCATCTTGATGAGGTCAACAACACCCTTGAAGTTCTCCTCAGCACCGATTGGCACCTGAAGAACCACAGGATTAGCGCCAAGAATGTCCTTCATCTGCTGAACAGTCTCAAAGAAGTCTGCACCAGAACGGTCCATCTTATTTACATATCCGATACGAGGAACATTGTACTTGTCTGCCTGGCGCCAAACGGTCTCAGACTGTGGCTGCACACCGTCAGCAGCAGAATATGTTGCGACAGCACCGTCAAGTACACGGAGTGAACGCTCAACCTCAGCTGTGAAGTCAACGTGTCCCGGAGTGTCGATCAAGTTAATCTTAAACTGCTTGCCTTCGTATGTCCAGTTACATGTTGTTGCAGCAGAAGTGATAGTGATACCACGCTCCTGCTCCTGAGCCATCCAGTCCATGGTAGCAGCACCATCATGAACCTCACCAATCTTATGAGTCTTACCTGTATAGAACAAGATACGCTCAGAAGTGGTTGTCTTACCGGCATCGATGTGAGCCATGATACCGATGTTACGAGTCAAATGTAAATCGCGGTTTGCCATTTTTAAATTACCTTTTTCGTTAAATTAGAATCTGAAGTGAGCAAATGCGCGGTTAGCCTCTGCCATACGGTGCATATCTTCCTTGCGCTTGAAAGCTCCACCCTGATTGTTGAAAGCATCCATAATCTCAGCAGCGAGCTTATCTGACATTGACTTGCCAGAACGCTTACGTGCATAACCGATCATGTTCTTCATGGAGATACTCTCCTTGCGGTCAGGACGAATTTCAGTAGGAACCTGGAATGTCGCACCACCGATACGGCGACTCTTCACCTCAACCTGAGGAGTGATGTTGTCAAGAGCAGTCTTCCAGATTTCGAGAGCAGACTTCTCTTCATTGCTCATCTTTGCCTTAACAGTGTTAAGAGCATTGTAGAAAATCTCATACGAGATGGATTTCTTTCCATCATACATGAGATGATTAACGAACTTTGAGACCTTCTGGTCGTTGAAGACGGGATCCGGGAGGATAACCCTCTTCTTTGGTTTTGCTTTTCTCATTTTTGTTTTTAATGATGAATTTGACTGGGGCTGTATTTATTGATCTTCAACGCACACACTTGCGCATTTACTCAACCTTTTAATAACAATCTCTCCAGCAAAACTAAATTAATAAATAATGTATGTCCTTGGGGCTTGTAACCTTCTCCGGTTATTACTTCTTAGCCTTAGGACGCTTTGCTCCATACTTGGAACGACGTTGAGTACGGTTTGCCACACCTGCGGTATCAAGAGTACCACGTACGATGTGATAACGTACACCTGGGAGGTCCTTAACACGACCGCCACGAACTAACACGATTGAGTGCTCCTGCAAGTTGTGTCCCTCTCCGGGGATGTAAGAGTTAACCTCTTTCTGATTTGTCAGACGCACACGGGCAACTTTACGCATTGCCGAATTAGGCTTCTTAGGTGTTGTCGTGTAGACACGGACGCACACGCCACGACGCTGTGGACATGAGTCCAGAGCTGGCGATTTGCTCTTGTCTACGAGCACCTTTCTGCCTTTTCTTACCAATTGTTGAATTGTAGGCATTGTTCTTTTCTTTTAAAATTATATATATATTTTATGAATTTTCTATGTTAACATAAGTCCATATTAGACCTTTTGGGGTGCAAAGGTACGAAATATTTTTGAAATGACCAACTTTATAAGTGTTATAAAGCCAATTATGGTGAATATTTAACTTATTATAACAATAAATCGACACAAATTAAGTAATAATTACATATTAATTAGTAAATTTGGTCATATAGGAATACAAAGAAAGGAAGTAGAGTATTAATAAAAAGCCCCGAAGATATTGCTATCCTCGAGGCTCG
>JBJEAV010000221.1:0-2454 GCA_051869395.1 Prevotella sp. | reverse complement strand
AGAAAGAATTTTGGGAAACGTGCGAACAGAAGGTGACTTTATCAAGATAAACGAATGGCTTTTGCCTTTGAGCTGGCTCTACGGACTTGGAGTCAAGTTCCGCAATATGCTCTTTGAAGTGGGCATATTGCAGAGCCGCAGCTTCGACGTCCCCGTGATTTCCGTGGGAAACATCACGGTGGGCGGCACAGGCAAGACGCCGCATGTGGAATATCTGATAGGCCTTCTTAAAGACAAGGTGAAAGTGGCGGTGCTCAGCCGCGGATACAAGCGCAAGACAAGAGGATTCGTAATTGCCGACGAAAACGCCACGGCGAAGACCATAGGCGACGAACCCCTGCAGATGAAGCGCAAGTTCGGCGACGACATCACGGTGGCGGTTGACCGCAACCGCTGCCATGGCATAGACAAGCTGACTGGCAAGGACTCGGCGGGCGACATCGACGTGGTGCTGCTCGACGATGCCTTCCAGCACAGGTATGTCACCCCGGGTATAAACATCCTGCTTGTGGATTATCACCGACTGATAATATACGACAAACTACTGCCGGCTGGTCGTCTGCGTGAACCGTTGAAAGGCAAGAACAGGGCTGACATAGTGATAGTCACGAAATGCCCGCACGACTTGAAGCCGATGGAATACAGGGTGATAACCAAGGCGATGGACCTGTTCCCGTTCCAGCGTCTCTATTTCACCCGCCTCGACTACAAGAACCTCACACCGGTGTTTGGAGGCAGGGAGATGCCGCTCGACAGAATCAGTCACGACGGGCATATCCTGCTGCTGACAGGTATAGCCTCGCCACGGCAGATGATAGAAGACCTCACGCCACTGTGCAGCAACATCAAGCCCCTGACGTTCGGCGACCACCACTCGTTTACCTCCTCCGACGTTGACCGCATCAACAGTGAGTTTGCGGCGATGCCGCAGCCCAAGATGATAGTGACTACGGAGAAGGACGCCACCCGTCTCATCGCCCTCGAAGGGCTGAGCGAGGACGTGAGGGCAAGCATCTATGCACTGCCCGTGAAAATCAGCTTTATGCTGGAACAAGAAGAATCGTTTAATGAAAAAATAATCGGATATGTACGAAAGAATTCAAGAAACAGCATCCTGGCTAAGGCAAAGGATGACAACAAGCCCCGAAACGGCAATCATTCTGGGAACAGGTCTCGGACAATTAGCTTCAGAGATAACTGACTCCTACGAGTATTCATATTCTGAAATACCCAACTTCCCCGTCTCCACGGTGGAGGGACACGCCGGAAAACTTATCTTCGGTAAGTTGGGCGGCAAGGACATCATGGCAATGGAAGGCAGATTCCACTACTATGAGGGTTATACGATGAAGGAAGTGACTTTCCCCATCCGCGTGATGTATGAATTGGGCATCAAGACCCTCTTCGTGAGCAACGCTTCGGGCGGAATGAACCCTGAGTTCAAGATTGGTGACCTCATGATTATCACCGACCACATAAACTTCTTCCCCGAGCATCCGCTCAGAGGAAAGAACTTCCCCACAGGACCGAGATTCCCCGACATGCACGAGACCTACGACCTGAGTCTCATCGCCGAGGCTGACAAGATTGCCGAGGAGAAGGGCATAAGGGTGGTTCACGGAGTGTATATCGGAGTGCAAGGTCCGACATTCGAGACTCCCGCAGAGTATAAGATGTATCACCGCTTGGGAGCCGATGCCGTGGGTATGAGCACAGTGCCCGAGGTAATCGTTGCCCACCACTGCGGCATCCGCACCTTCGGCATAAGCATCATCACCGACCTCGGACTTGAGGACACCCCCGTGGAGGTAAGTCATGAGGAGGTGCAGGAGGCAGCCAACAAGGCGCAGCCGCTGATGACGGAGATTATGAGGGAGATGATACGCAGGAGTTGATTATGGACATATCAAAATTAGGAGAATTTGGTCTTATTGACCGACTGACAAAGGACTGCACGCCTAAGAACGACTCCACGGTGTATGGGGTGGGCGACGACTGTGCAGTGCTCGACTATAAGGACAAGCAGGTGCTGGTGACAACCGACATGCTGATGGAGGGTGTACACTTCGACCTCACATATATCGACATGGAACACCTCGGATATAAGTCGGCTATGGTGAACATCAGCGACATCTTCGCCATGAACGGTACACCGAGGCAGATGACGGTGTCGTTGGCGATAAGCAAGCGGTTTACGGTGGAAGACATCGAGACTTTCTATCGTGGATTGCGACTTGCCTGCGACAAGTGGAACGTGGATATCGTGGGAGGTGACACCACCTCTTCTTATACGGGGCTTGCCATCAGCATCACTTGTATAGGTGAGGCTGACAAGGCTGACATCGTATATCGCAACGGAGCCAAGGAGACCGATCTCGTGTGTGTGTCGGGAGACCTCGGTGCGGCTTATATGGGGCTCCAGCTTCTTGAGCGCGAGAAGACGGTGTATTACCA
>JBJEAV010000220.1:0-11413 GCA_051869395.1 Prevotella sp. | reverse complement strand
AGAACATATAGCTCACGTGAGCAGCAGCCTCATTACCATCACAAGTGATAAATTTCTTTTCTTTAGCCATTTTTTTAATATAGATAAATTAAATGATGAATATCCAATTCTTTAATATTTCAATTTTTCAATTTTTCAATTCTTAATAAAGAAACCCCAGCAGCCAGAGTGGAATCTGATTGTCTCGTCCCACCTCAGTATTGTAGCGGGCATAGATGAAATCCTTGTTCTGGCGTTTCCTGTCCGATTCCCTTGCATCACAGACCTTGAACCGCATTGTTTTGTCCACAGAATAGAAGTCGTCCTTTGGCCCTTGGTTCACCTTATGGTCTTTCCACATCGTGTTGACGAAGAATGTCTCCATCACATCCTGCTTTTTCACCGCAATGGGGTAGATGGCATACATCAGGTTGGAGTTGTGCATCATCACCTTTGACGGTTTTTTGGGGAACTGACAATTCGGGGGATAGATCATGTTGATAAGACGTGCGTCAGCCAGGTATTTTATATAGTTCATAACTGTTGCGCGGCTCGTCTCAATCTCCTGCGCCAACAAGCTCACATTGGGAGCCTTGTTGCCCTCAAGTGCAAGCAGGTAGAACAGTTTCTTTATCTTAGTAAGATATTTCAGTTCGATTTGTTTTATCAGCAGGATATCTACCTCAGTGACCATGTTCATGGTCTTGAGCAGGTTTTCCGAGTAGTTGCGGTTTTCCTGAAAGAAGGGGTAGAATCCATGATGCAGGTAGTCCTGGAAATACATTAGCGGAGACACCTTGGGGAGAATATCCTTGACGATGCGCTCATGGTTGCTTAGGATTTCGTCCAGTGTATATGGAGTAAACTTGCTGCCTGTCTTCAGGTTAAGAAACTCCCTGAACGAGAATCCCCTGAGATTGTAGCTTTTCACGATGCCATTGAGCTCCGGGTTTTCCTCCTTAAGTCTCATTACACTCGACCCTGTGAACACTATCTTGAGGTCGGGGTAAAGGTCGTGGCACTTTCTCAGTTCCGGACTCCATTCGGGATGTTTGAATACTTGGTCGATAAGCAGCACCCTGCCTCCCTCGCGATAGAACTCGCCGGCGAAGTCAGCAATGCCTCGACCCTGGAAGTAGAAGTTGTTCATGTTCACATACAGGCAATTCTTATTGTTGACGTCAAAGTGTTCCTTGGCATACTGGAGCAAGAACGTGGTCTTGCCGATGCCTCTGGTGCCCTTGATGCCAATCAGGCGGTCATTCCAGTCAATCTCGTCCATCAGTGTCCTGCGGACAGCAGCGTTGGTGTGCTCCACCAGATAGGTATGTGTTCTGAAGAATTCTTCCATTTTTATCCTTACTTCTTCTTTTTTGGCCACAAAGTTACTAATTTATTTGTAATTTGCAAAGTCTATATGGCAAAATATCAAAAAAAAATTGTAATTTTGCCCCCGAAAAGGCGATTTTGCCTCTTTTGGGGGCTTTTTTGCTGATTCCAACGATTATTTATTGGCATTTTATGATGGACAAGACACTACATATATTCAATCCGGGTCACGACCTTGCACTTGCCGCTGACTTGGATAATTTCACTCCGCCGCATGCCGCTCGTGCGCTGCGGTCGTCGCTCGACTTCCTGCCTGCACTTTGGGCCAAGGATGGAGATGCTGTTCTTGTGGATGACATTGCTCATGCCACAAGAGCATTTACAAGACTATGCCAGCAGGTGGCAAAATATCGTCCGTGGCATCAGGCTGAGGTGGAGTTTGTGGAGGCTTCCTCTCTCGATTCCCTTACGATTGCTCATGTTGACCCGTGGGGATGGGACAGGTCTTTGGCATACAACCTGAGGCGAGGAGGTGTTAAGCCAACCCTCATTCCCGGCTCAGATGAGCTTATAAACATACGCCGGGAGTCGCACAGGCGAACTGCGAAGATGTTGCTTGAATCCTTGGATATTGCCGAGGCACACGAGTGTGAAAACATAAACAGTGTGCTCGACCTTATATATAAATATAATAAGGTGGTGGCAAAGGCTCCTTGGAGCTGCAGTGGCAGGGGCATCCGATTCCTCTCTGACACGTTGGACGAGCATACACTGGGATGGCTGCGCAACACTATAGCGGCACAGAAGTCGGTGATGGTGGAGCCATATTATAATAAGGTGCTGGATTTTGGTCTTGAGTTTATTCGCCATAATGACGGGCAAGTTGAATATCTTGGCATGTCGATGTTCCAAACCGTTAATGGAGCATATACAGGCAATATGCTTGCCACTGAGAATGTTAAGAGGGATATTCTATCCAAATACATTCAGCTTGAAGAGCTTGACGGCTTTATATCCAAAGTGATTGACTGCATATCAGGAAAACTAACATACGTAGGTCCCCTTGGTATAGACATGATGGTGGTTGAAGGTGGCAAGCTTGCCATGGCAGAGATAAACCTGCGCCGCACCATGGGGCATGTGGCATTGGCGATATCCCCCCTTGACGACGACATACGCAGGGTGATGCACGTAGAGGCAGGCAACGTATATAAGCTGAAAATCCTACGCGACTGACAGTGGGGATAACAGGGCGGATGTGCCCGCTATCCCTGTGCACCTCCGCAAAGAGGGCAATAGGGACAGTAGGCACATTCCTTGGTATCTGTCGTGCAGTCGAACGGGATATCCGGGTTGAATATCTCGGCAATGGTTTCATGTATGGATTCGGTGAACGCTTCGCGGTATTCAGATATGTCGGTCACCTTTTTTTTCTCATACTTGATGGTAGGGTCGAAATCCTCTCCGGCGGCATGCTGAATGTAGAGTAGGGCAGGGCTGACCTGTAGTTTGCCGGGATTTAACGTGGGTGACTCGTCAACAAGCAGCGAGTAGGTGAAAGCCTGAAGTATATAGCTGTCCTTGATTTTGTCGTTGCTGCCCGTCTTGTAATCCACCACGCGAATACGCTCCACGCCATCATCGCATAACACACAGTCAAGACGGTCTATGCGTCCGCCAATAGTGGTTACCACCTTTCCTTTTGGGGTGTCGATGGTTATAGTCTTGCTCACGTCATTCTCCAGTCCTATGATAGTGAACGGGGCAAGGCGAATGTCAATCCGTATGAGTTGTTTTATGTATGTGAAGATTACACTGGCGTTGATTAGTTGAATGCCGTTTACGGGATGCATCAAGTCTTTGATGACTTTAATTATGCGATCGTCATTATTCAAGAAATCCTGCAATGTTTTCTTCGTAACCGTTGAGCCATTGTCTTTTATGATATCCCCGTAAATTATTTGTGCGGCATTGTGGAATATGTTGCCGAAGGTCGATGCGTCGATTGTTCCGTCGTCGATGTCGTCTTCCGGTTCTGCTATGGCGGCTACATATCGGTAGTAGAATTTCTTGGGACAGCTGCGGTAAATATTGATTGAGCTTGGTGTGAAGAGTGCTGTCCTTTGTCCTGAGTTTAGGGTTTTGTCGAAACGTCTGTGTAACCGTCTCATCACCTCTTCGTCTTTCTCAGCGGCACTGGCAGGAATCACCATGGCAACCTGCGGAAGCGACAGGTTCACTCGCTTGATGTCATGTCCGCTTTCTACCAGCATCTGAAGCATGAAACGGCTCATTTCGCCCGTGGATGTCATGTCGGCGGCATTGTTGTAGAGTATCGTGATGTCCTCGGCACGCTGCAGCAGACGGTAGAAGTAATACGCATATATAGCCACCTTGTTGTCGATGGTGGTCAGTCCGTGGGCCTTGCGCACACTATATGGAATAAACGACGTGTCGTTAACTCCTTTTGGCATATTACCCTCATTGCACGAGAGTATGAGCAGATGGCGGAAGTCGATGTTGCGGGTTTCTAGCACTCCCATAATCTGCACTCCCACGATAGGTTCTCCGTGGAAAGGTATGCTTGTGGCGCGCACAATCTCACTATACAGGCGCTTCAGAGTGCGTAGGTCAACATTGAGGTCTCCTGACTTGACAAGTTCTGAAAGGCGGTTCACTACAGAATATGTTCTGAACAGGGCTTCGGCAATAAACTGGTTCTCGTTGTCCCCATTGCCATCATCACTATGTATTCCCTCCTGACCCTCAGCCATGACTTTCAACAAGGCAATAGCCCAGTCGAGCAGTTGGATGTTGGTGAATTTCTCGGGATGTTGTGCAGCGATGTCATCAAGCAGCGAGGCAAAGTGGGTGTGTGCAAGTGGATAGCCTGTGGTCACGTTCACGCTGTTCACTGTGTCGGGTATCGACTGGATTACGCTCTGCAGCAGCGACTCGTCGCACATCACAACGGCTGTCTCGCGCCCGTCGGCTATACGTTCTTTATTGTCCATCCAATGGCTGACATACCTCGCCTGTATGTCTTCGGTTGTGGCAGAGGCAAAGGTGATGTCTTTCTTACGGCAGAAGTTGCGGTGTATATCGCCCTCGTTTATGCCAGGCTCGTTGGGGAAACAAGACAGGTAGGTGGATATATAGTGACCAGCCTCAGTATTGATGTAATAGTCGTCAAAGTCCCAGTAGAACTTTGCCTTGCCTTCTTTTTGCAGTCGTGTGAAGAGTTCCTGTTCCGCTCGCTGGAGGACGTTGAATCCAACGAAGACGTACCGGTCGTATTCAAAATGCACGTCGAGGTTGCTCGCCACCTGCCTGTACAACGCCCCCTCGTATGCGAGTCCCTGTGAGGCAAGTCTTTCGTTATACAGTCGGTAGATGTCATATAATCGGCTCCACAATTTCAGGAACTTCTGCTTGAGTTCGGTGTTCTTGTCCTCGCTGAAATTGCTGAAGAACTGGCGCAATGATTCCACTTGGTCGTCCGTGAGATATGACGCGTCGTCAAGTTCGTGCAGGTCGCGCACGTTGCAGAACACCTTTGAGGCGTCAGCCATATTCTTGTCCAGGTCATCAAAGTCGGCGAGCATCACCTGTCCCCATCCATAGAAATGGTCGAGTGTCTCGTCAGATTTCGTAACCTCTATATAAGTCTTGTAAAGGTCGCAGATTAACTTTATTGAATCACCCACAACCAACTGTGAATGTTTGCGAAACAAGTCGCTGATGGTTATATATGCAGGACTCCATATAGGTTTTCCCGCAAGCCTCACAAGATGCTCGTTGAGAAAGAGCGAAGCACGCTTGTTGGGGAACACCACGGCGGTGTGTGCGAGGTCGGGGCCGTAATTTGATATGAGGTCCTTTGCTACGTATTCAAGAAATGTTTTCATATTTATTAAATGCTATTTCTGTTAATCAAAAACTTATTTCACTTCTTCAATCTTGTTGGAATACACAAACCACAGATACCCTTTTACTTCATGGTGACCCATGGACTTCAGCAGGTTCATGTACCTCCTTACCTGTTCATAATATTCATCATGAGGTTGTCCGAACTTGAAGTCAATCACAGTCATCGTGGTGCCGTCATATATTACACGGTCGGGACGTTGTGGAGCTATTAATCCTGTATCTTTATCCGCGCATAGTATTTCACATTCGTTGAAGACCTTATTTCCCGGGGCAAACCATTCCGCCACCTTGGGATGAGTGAGACGCTTGTGCAGCATATCCACTATGCGATTCCTGTTGAATGTCTCGTCATATAGCAATCCTTCTTGTTCGAGTTGCAGCAATGCGTTATCCACATCGTCTATGGTGTGTATGGTGGAGAACACGTTATGCAGTATGCATCCCATCTTGAGATATCCATTTGATTCTCCCTCATCTTCGCCTGAGATAAACTCACGACTTTTGTTGCTCTGTCTGAATTTCACTTTCGAATCATATTCTTTCAATTCCATTGTCTCGGACACTGATGGCTGGTTGAGGACGTTGAGTGATTTCTTGTCTTTCTTTTTCTCCGAAATATGGCGTGAGCCGAATGTGAAGCACAGCACACTCTCCTTATTCTCCTCTCCTGACAACTCAGCCCCATTGAGAGACTTGGCTATTGTCGTCAAAGTGTTTTCGATGAGATGTGCACGCCGTGAGGTTGACTGACCTCGCTTGCTGAATACATAGAGGTTGCTGACAGCACGTGTGAATGCCACATATAACAGGTTGAGGTTGTCAACGGTGTTCTGGCTCTTCTCAATGAAATAATTGTCGGCATATATGGTGTGCTCCAGTTCTGCCTTGTAATCCACGGCAAGGAAGGGCAGTTCATTAAATGGCTCCACCTTGGGCGAGCACCATATCTGCGTGCCAGGCATCTCGTTGAGCCAGTCGCAGAAGGGGATGATGACGTTGTCAAACTCCAGTCCCTTGCTCTTGTGGATTGACAGTATGCGTATGCCGTCCTGTATATTCACGCTGATGGTCTTGTTGCATATGGTTGTGTTCCAATGTTTTACAAATGTGTCGATATTCCCGGGATTATTACTGAGTAAGTCTGCCAAATGGTCATGGAAGGCACATATATATGCGGCTTCGTTTTTTATCTGTCTCAAACTGAATATTCTGTATATCGTCTCCACGAGTTCAAACAGGGACATTGTCGCGAGTTTCTCCATGTTGGCAGTATATTCCGCTGGCAATAGGTCGAGGTAATTGTCGCCCGCGAGCAGAAGCTCATTGTCGGTGGCATCAGGATTTATTACAGCCCTGTGGTATAGCTTTACCAATATGGCTTGTGTGAGCTGCTCTTCGGGATGTGTCAGCAGGTGGAGCGCATTGATAATAATCCTCACTGCCACTGACGCGTCAAGACGGAATGCCTCGTCGCTCACGATATGGAAGTCTGGGCGACTTATGGCAAAGTGTTGCGCTATGTGTGCAATAATGTCGTTCTTGCGTACAAGTATGGCTATGCTGTTCAGTGGTGTGCCGTCTTTAATCAGACTGTCTATACAATCTTCTATACGTTGCATCATGTCTTCCTCGTCGGAGTCCTTTGGCAGCATCTCTATGACCACCTCACCCTTGCCTTTGTTATCCGACTTGAACTTCTGTTCCACGTCATTGTATGCTTTCTGTAGTTGGTCTGCCATGTCAGGGCAATTCATTCTGATATTGTCACATTCAATCTTGGCGGCTGCAATGAAGAATGCATTGTTGAATGTCACGACATTGCCTTGCGAGCGGTAGTTGGTGTCGAGAGTTGTAATCTTCAGACTGTTTTCTGAGTTGGGAAATTCCTCCTTGATATTGTTGAGCAAACGCCAGTCGCCTGACCGCCAGCGGTAGATGCTCTGCTTCACGTCTCCCACAATGAGATTGGAAGAGTCATGATGGCTCATGCACTCTTTAAGCAGTACCTTGAAGTTTGCCCACTGCACGGTGCTCGTGTCCTGGAATTCGTCAATCATGATATGTTCGAGAATTGTTCCTATCTTCTCGAAGATAAACGGTGAGTCGGTATCGTTGATCAGTGAGTGCAGCAGCTGCTGCGTGTCGCTAAGAAGGAAGCGTCCGGCTTCCTTGTTCAGTTCATGCACCTTGTGCTCTATGCTGCCTAACAGTCTTAGCTCGTTGATATGGCGCAATGTAGCCATGGCGCTGCAATATGTGTAGTATTTTTGGGGGAATTCTTTTATGCCATATTCTAATATTGGCATAAGTTCAGAAGTGACGATATTTAGTATTTCTGTATATCGTGGTTCTTTTATTTTGGAACTCGAAATCCATTTTTTTGCATCAAGCGATGCCGCTATGACGCGCGATCCGATTGCCTTGTCAAGTGAAGTCATGTCGCGAAGCTTGATGAAAAAACCTGCCACACCTCCAGCTCCATTGGAAAAATCGCTGACGGTAAGATTGTTTTGGTCGAGGACATCAAAGAATGATGCTGACACTTCCTTAAAGAACGAGCGCGACTGTTCGGCCTCCTTCCTTATCGTCTCTATGTATTTGGGGAAGAAGTTAGTGTTATCTGTGGCTTTTTCGAGTTTCTTGCTCTCAGCCTTGTAGAAGTCTCGGAAGATGGTCTTTCCGAATTTCTTCAGTGGCGTGATTACGTTCCAACTCTTGTCGTCATTGATATTGTCGTGGATATAGTCGAGTATCCATTTCATCAGGCTATCTTTCATTCCCAGTGAGGATATGAGTTCATCCACAGCCAGCTCCTCCACCTCTGAGTCATTCAGCTCGATGCGAAGGTTGGCAGTGAGGTCAAGTTCGCGAGCCAGATTGCGCAATACCCGTTGGAAGAACGAGTCGATGGTTTCCACACGGAAGTTACTGTAATTATGGAGCAGTAGGTTGAGTGCAATACCTGCTTGCTTTCTCACCTCCTGTGGTGACATTCCGAGCGAGTCGCTAACGACATTGAGGTATGCGTCAGAGTCATCCAGTCCATGGGCTATACCATAGAGTTGGCTGAGTATGCGCATCTTCATCTCCTCCGTGGCCTTGTTTGTGAAGGTCACGGCGAGGATGCTGCGGTAGCACTGAGGGTTAGATATCAGCAGCTTTATGTACTCAGTGGCAAGCGTGAAGGTCTTTCCGCTACCGGCACTTGCCTTATAAACGGTTAATGATGCCATATCTTAATTATTTAGAATTTACAATTTAGAATTTACAATATTTCAATTTTTCAATTTTTCAATATTACAACCGTCTCTCACCATTTTCTGAATAGTTCGATGGTGAACTTGCAACCAATATCCTGGAAACTTACATTCAGGAAACTCGCGAAGAGGCCAATGGAGAAGTAGCGTGACTTGAATCCGTAGCCCAACTCAGTATAGGGTCGCGTGTTGTCAAGCAACAGGAAACTGGCATATAATCGTTCAGCTTCGAGGTATTTCCCGATGAATGGAGTGAACGCCAGAAACATCAGCGGCGACTCATACGAAACATTTGCCCTGTAGTAGGACTGGGAGGTGTTGTACCATTCACTTCTCACCAATTGGAATTCCCCGGTCCATTCGTCATCCCAACCGTCGGGAAGATAGTTCTCATGCAGGTTGGTATAGTCGATGAAATACATAGTCTTGCGGTTGGTATAGAATCCATATCCCGTGCGCAGGTTGAGAGTCTTCAGCGAGTGCATCTTTCTCTTGTATGATATGTCAAATTCCCATTTCTCATATTCCATATTTGACTTAATCATTCCTTTAACGCTTCTCTCGTAATTAACTGAGAATGTGGGCATTTTTGCCGATGGAGTGTATGCCATCCTCAGCGATGGGGCAAAACTGCTGTACGTGGTGTTATTGCCGTCGAGCCTTAGCCCTTCCGGATTAACCGATGAGCGGTGATGATACATCAGTGACGGTGTCACCTCCACTTTCCCGATTAGATAGTTAAAAGCCAGTCGGGTGTTGAAGTCATTGAAATAGTCGGGCAAGTCAAGGCTTGTTATTCGGTTGCCGTTGGCCACGTTGGATTCAATCCATCCGTGATGCCTGTTGTCGAATGTGTATCTCAGTGGTGTCTGGAAGAACAACTGTGAAATCTTGAAGTTATAACCTATTCGTGGTGAGAATGTGATATAATTGTTGTCGTTGAACTTCAGTGTGCTTCCCATCCTTATATGATATGAGAGTCCCCTTCTGCCGCTATAGCTGAAATACAATGGGTTGAGCAGGGGCGACAGTCTCACTGAAGCCTTGTCAGTGCCGGTGCCGTGGCTGTTGAATATATGGTTGCCTATTACTTCCCATGTGTTACTGGTGCGCTCAGTGACGGTTATACTGTCGGTATTCCCGAAATGCTGGTCATATAGTCCTCTTTCAGTTGCGGTCAGATGTATAGGTCTAAGTGAGTTCATGACCCTGCGCTTGTCTGGAATGGTGTCGGGGATATGTCCCTCGCAGTTGAATAGAGCCGTGTAGTCGCAGCTTATCCTATTGCCTGAGAACTTGAATATGGTGCGAGCCGTGGTGCGCTTTGGGATGATGGTGGAATTCGTGTCCATGTCTCCCATTTCCACATCTATAGAAAACTCCATCATGTCATATTCACCGGTGATCTTTGTTGTCACTATGTGTCCTGTATTGTTTTCCACGAGTGCAAAGCCTTTCACCAACTGTGTGCTGCGAGCTCTTGGCAGGAATGAGATTAGACTGTATCTGTCGCTGATGTTTGTAGTGTGGTATGCGTAATACCTTCTGTTGTCCCTGTTGAACGGCGACAGGAGGTTGCCGTCAATGAGGTCAATGCCATATATGTCAGGTATCATGTAGCTGACCACCGTTGGCATCACCTGGCTGCTGTGGGGGATGGTTGACAGTTGTAGCTCTTTCTGTATGTCGTAGTGCTTGATGTCTGCGAACTGTATCGTGCCATAGCTTTCTCCCACAAATTCTCGTCTTCCTCGGGATATGTTGTATAGTGTGGGCACAAGCGCAAGAGAGGCGTTGCGTCGCTGCACATCCACATAGTATTTCAGGTAGATATTTCGTGTGGAGTCGGTGACTCCCGAAGCGAAATTGTTGCGGTATTCGAATATGCGCAAAATCAGGAGGGAGTCACCCTTGACACCCCCAAAAGAAATGCTGGACATACATGCGAGTATGCCCAGCATCAATATCTTTATTGACCATTCGCTCTTCATGCGCCCCAAAGGTAGTGATTTTTTTTGGAGCAGCAAAATTTTTAAAGCAAATTAACCCAAATATTTCATAAGAATCTTTGCATTGCCACTGTCACGCAGCTTTGCGATGCTTTTTTCGCGTATTTGGCGCACTCTTTCACGTGTGAGACCGAGCTGGTCGCCGATTTCCTCAAGACCCTTTTCATGGCATCCGATACCGAAGCACTCGCGGATAATAGTAATCTCGCGGTCTTTCAATACCTTGTTCAGTACATTGTTCAGCTCCATGGCCATTGACTCATGGTCAACCATACGGTCGGTGCGGCTGTCATCACCACTTGGCATCACGTCGAGCATACAGTTGTCCTCACCGTCCTGGAACGGAGCGTCAATCGACACATGGTGACCGTCTGCCATAAGGCTCTGACCAATCTTTTCCTCGTCAAGCTTGGTCATCTGGCTCAACTCCTGCACTGAGGGATGACGCTGGTTCTCCTGCTCAAACTTGTTAATCTCGTGGTTAATCTTGTTGAGCGAACCTACTTGGTTCAGCGGCAGGCGCACGATGCGGCTCTGCTCGGCGATGGCCTGAAGGATGCTCTGGCGAATCCACCATACGGCATAAGAAATAAACTTGAAACCGCGTGTCTCGTCAAACTTCTGCGCAGCCTTGATAAGACCGATGTTACCCTCGTCAATCAAATCAGTAAGAGTTAGTCCCTGATGCTGGTATTGCTTGGCAACCGACACGACGAATCTCAGGTTGGCAGTCACCAACTTGTCCTTGGCACGCTCGCCCTCAGGACCTCCCTTGCGAATTTTCTGTGCCAGCTCAATCTCCTCGTCGATGGAGATAAGCGGCGCACGGCCAATCTCTACAAGATACTTGTCCAGAGCCTCGCTCGAACGGTTTGTAATACTCTTCTGAATCTTTAATTGTCTCATCTT
>JBJEAV010000219.1:0-2476 GCA_051869395.1 Prevotella sp. | reverse complement strand
GAAGTGACATAACGCTGCTGGCGCCACGGATATTTCTCGAAGGTCTTGGGATAACGGGCAAACCATGCCACAAGGCTCTCGCCGTCGTTGCCTTTCTTCACGAACATTCCGGGATAGGACTTGAGGTCGCTTTCGAGGATGGTGAGTTTCACTCCGCTGTTATCCACTGTAGCCGGCAGGAAAGCCAATTTCCCTTGAGCCTCCTTCAGTGGTTTGGCATCGTAGATATTCTGGAAAGCCATAGCCTCAGGTTTCTTGTCGTTGGTGGAGAAAGAGAGCCAAGACATGTTATCGCCGCCAAAGCGGAACTCCGCCTTCTCGTCGGAGATTGTCTGTGGAATCTTGCCCTTGCATTGGAAGCGATAGGCAATACCCTCGTCGAAAGCCCTGAACACCACCGACCATCCCTTGCCAAGCGACAAGCACATCTCGTTGTATTCCACCGTCAGAGTGCTCTGGCGATAGAATGGGGTGGGGAAGGATGACTTGTAATACTTTGCCTTCGATGCGCTTGCCTTGCCTTGATAGGCATTGTTGATGTCTATCTGCGACGGACGCATCACCTCCCGTCCGTCATGCCGAATACTCCAGGTCAGGGTCTCGCCTGAAACGACTTCAACTTGCAGCCGTTTGTTTGGCGACTGCAAGTTATAAGTCCCGCCATACATCGGTATGGCTAATATTACCATTATAAAACAAAAAAGATTCTTCATATACCTTATTATATTATATATAAACACAGAGACACGAAGAAACAAAGTTTTGTCGCTGTTGGAAGATACAGAGAGCAGCAAAGCTGCTTTTGACAAAGTCCACAAAGTTTCCCATCCGCAGGTCTTTGTGGCGACTTTTAAGTCGCTTGTTGTCTTTGTATCCAAAGAGAGCCTTTGTTCCTTTGTGTCTTTGTGTTTAATAAAATCCACATGCGAAACTTAAAAACTTAAAAATCAACTCTCTGTGCCTCCGTGCCTCTGTGTTTCAAAAATTTACTTCACGCTCCACTCAAACACTCCTGCGGAGTTGTCCTCAGGCAGGTCTATCTCCATCTTCACTGCCGTGGTCTTCACGGGGTCGAAGTTCACGGTGCAGGCGCTGCCCTTGATTGACGGATACTTGTCGGCACCGCTCACGGGCTTCCACTCGCCGTTGTTGTCCTTGTAATACATGCGCCATGCCTTCGGTATGCGGCATCCGCCCCACGGACCGTCGTCAAACCAATAAACCGTTGCGCTCTGCACTGTTGATTCCTGCGGGAACTCGTATGCAATCCACTCCGTGCAGTTGTTCTTGGGCCACCAGTGATAGTAAGGCATCGAGCGGTCGTTGCCGTCCTTCGGCACAAGGCGGTCGTTGATAGAAGAGAGCGCACCCGTCTTAGTCGATGCGGTGATCTTGCTCAGCGAAGCCAATGTAGCGGGCTTTGACGGACGCGATGCGTTCAGGTCCTGAGCCTGCCATACGCGCATCTTGCCGCTTCCACGATGACACCATGCGTAATAAGGTATCAATGTCATGCGCACATCCTTGGTGGTGAGTCGTCCGCTCTTGTCGAAACTCAGTATCTGTGCGTCGGTCTTTATCACCTTTATATAATAGTCAGCCACCTTGGTGTCCTTGGCGTGCAGAGTGCCGTCCTCTACCACCATCTTCGGCTCCTGGTTAATCAGCGCGCCCATGAGGTCGAAGTCGTTGTCGGGCCACTCGGCGCAATAAACTACAGGTCCGCGCTCTATAGCCACAAATCCGCGGTCGGCTTCCACCTTGCCGTTGGCACGTACAGTGCGAGGCTCCATGTCGAAGTGAACACGCACCACGTCGCCCTTCTTCCATTTGCGGTCGATGGTGAAGTAGCCGTCATCCATAAGTTTCCCCTCCACCTTTACACCATTCACTTCGATGCTGTACTTCGGACGGAGGTTGTCGCTATATTCATACAAGTCGCTGGGCACCACCTGATTGCGCACCCATCCGGGGATTCTCACCTTCATAGCCCACTGGCCAGCCTTGCTTGCTGCAACCTTGATGGCGATGTCGCCGTTCCATGGGTATTCGGTGGTCTGCTCTATGGTCACTTTCTTGCCGTTGACATCCAATGTGGAGCTGTTGCTCATAAAGAGGTTCACATATACGTTGTTGTCCTTCACTGCATACACATATCCCGGAAGCGAGGGAATGAATCGGGCAATGTTCGACGGACAGCAGGCACAGCCAAACCAAGGCTGACGCTGGTGCTGACCCATCGACTCAAGGGGATTGGGATAGAAGAATCCCCCGCCGTCGAGCGACACTCCCGAGATAAGTCCGTTATACAGAGAGCGTTCCAGAACGTCGTAGTATTTCGACTCGCCGTGAAGCAGGAACAAGCGGTAGTTTACATATACATTACCGATAGCAGCGCAAGTCTCGCAATAAGCCGACATATTGGGCAACTCGTAGTTCTTGCCGAAAGCCTCGCCCGAAGCCGTCGAACCGATAC
>JBJEAV010000218.1:0-2482 GCA_051869395.1 Prevotella sp. | reverse complement strand
CTGCGCAAGGCGCACGAGGAACTGCTGAGCAAGCCCAACAAGCCATCGGCTAAGTATAACGGCATTTATGAGAAGTATGAGAACCCTATACTCACTGCGGCTCACACACCGCTTGAGTGGAGATATGACTTCTGTGAGAAGGACAACCCCTACCTGATGGAGCGTATCATGATGAACGCCACCCTCAACTCGGGTGCCATCAAGTGGAACGGCAAGTATGTGCTTGTTGTTCGCGTCGAGGGTGCCGACCGCAAGAGCTTCTTCGCTGTGGCTGAAAGTCCTAACGGTATCGACAACTTCCGTTTTTGGCCTGAGCCTATCACAATGCCCGAGGATGTGATTCCAGCTACTAACATCTACGACATGCGCCTCACGGCACACGAGGACGGATATGTCTATGGTATCTTCTGCGCAGAGCGTCACGATGACTCACAGCCAGGAGACCTCTCGGCTGCAACTGCCACTGCCGCCATTGCACGCACCAAGGACCTCGTGAACTGGGAGCGTCTGCCCGACCTCAAGACCAAGAGCCAGCAGCGCAACGTGGTGCTGCATCCTGAGTTTGTAGATGGCAAGTATGCCCTCTACACTCGTCCGCAGGACGGATTCATCGACACCGGTTCAGGCGGTGGCATCGGTTGGGCACTTGTTGACGACATCACAAATGCCGAGGTTAAGGAAGAGAAGATTATCAACGCCCGCCACTATCACACCATTATGGAGGTGAAGAACGGTGAGGGTCCTCATCCCATCAAGACTCCCAAGGGATGGCTCCACCTTGCCCACGGAGTGCGCGGTTGCGCCAGCGGTCTGCGCTATGTGCTCTATATGTATATGACAGCCCTCGACGACCCAACGAGAGTGATTGCCCAGCCAGGAGGCTACTTCCTCGTGCCCGAGGGTGAGGAGTATATCGGCGATGTGATGAATGTGGCTTTTGCCAACGGATGGATTGCCGATGAAGACGGCAAGGTGTTCATCTACTATGCAAGCAGTGATACGAGAATGCACGTGGCAACATCCACCATCGACCGTCTTATCGACTACTGCATGAACACTCCCGAAGACGGATTCTACACGGCAAAGAGTGTTGAGACAATAAAGAAACTTATTGAGAAGAATAAGAATAATAAGTAATGGCAAACATAAAAGAAAAAATCGGCTATGCACTTGGTGATGCAGCTGCTGGAGGTATCACATGGAAAATCATGTCGATAGCCTTCCCCCTGTTCTTCACAAATGTATTCGGACTGACCTTTGCCGACACAGCCACACTGATGCTTATCGCGCGTCTGTTCGACGTGTTCACCGACCCTCTGATGGGTAGCCTTGCCGACCGCACTCAGTCGCGCTGGGGCACCTATCGTCCTTGGCTCATCTTCGGGGCAATCCCCTTCGGATTGATCTTCGCGATGCTGCTCTATACCCCTGACTTCGCCTACGAGGGCAAGCGCATCTATGCCTACACCCTCTATCTGCTGATGATGGCAGTATATACAATGGTTAACGTGCCCTACGGCTCACTCTTGGGAGTGATGACCGAGGACGACAATGAGAAAAACCAGTTCTCGTCGTTCCGTATGGTGGGTGCCTACGCCATGGGATTCGTCACATTGCTTTCCTTCCCCTATCTTCAGAAGATGGTGGGAGGCAGCGAGTCTCACCAGTATGCAGTGCTCGGTGCAGCCTTCGGTATCATTGCCGCTGTCATGACACTCGCCTGCGGACTGCTCACCAAGGAGCGTCTGAAGCCAGTGCGCGCAGAGAAATTCTCGTTCAAGCAGTTTGCCGACCTTGTCAAGAACAAGCCTTGGATATATCTCACCCTCATAGGAGTGTGCACCAACTTCTTCAATGGTTTCCGTTATGCCGTTGCGGGATATATGCTCACCTATTGTCTCGGTGGCGAGATAACCATAAGCGGACTGATTATCAACTACACGGTATTCATGACCTTCGGCGAGCTTACCTGTATGATATTCGGTGGCGTGTCGCCCAAGTTCACCGAGAAGGTAGGCAGCAAGAGCAAGGCTTTCATCATCGCCGCAATCATCTGCGCCGTGTTCTCCGTAGCCTTCTTCTTTGTGCCTATGGATCCCGCATATATTTGGGTGATGGTGGCATTGGTGGTTCTCACATCCGTGGGTATCGGACTCTATTCGCCGTTGTTGTGGTCGATGTATGCCGACGTGGCTGACTATGCCACTGAGAAGAACGGCAGTTCATCCACCGGTCTTATCTTCTCGTCAGGAACGATGTCGCAGAAGTTCGGTACTGCCATCTCCGGCTCGCTCGTAGCCTTGTTCCTCGGTCTTGCCGGAGCAAGCATGACCACCGACGATATGGGCAACACGATTGTCGATCCGGCATCCATCACCGACTCGGTGCTCACGATGATATGGTCGCTCTTCTCGCTGTTCCCCGCAGTGATAGCGGCAATCATAGTGTTGTTGGTACTCAAATATCCTATAAAGAAGTAACA
>JBJEAV010000217.1:0-2490 GCA_051869395.1 Prevotella sp. | reverse complement strand
ACAGACTGGCTGAAAGAAATGCTCGTTTCAGCCATCATGGGAAATCTGTCGGGGATGTTTGAGGCCGTCAACAACCAGGTTGGCGAGATAGCAACCTCCGTTGGCATGACCCCGGCGAATTTCTCGCCGGGTGTCTTTGCCATGGTACGCAACATCTCCGAGTCAGTGATTATCCCGATAGCAGGCTTGATACTGACCTTTATCGCCTGTTACGAGCTAATTCAAATGATTATCGACCACAACAATCTGGCGAATTTTGAGACATGGATTTTTTTCAAGTGGGTGTTCAAGACCTTCGTTGCGGTCATGTTAATCACAAACACATTCAATATCACAATGGCTGTGTTCGATGTGGCACAGCACGTTATCAATGCCAGCGCCGGTATCATTGCGGGAGACACCGCCATAGATGCGGCGGCGCTTGAAACAATGGAAGATACGCTGATGGCAATGGATCTCGGACCGCTATTGGGGCTGTTCCTGCAATCCTTTATTGTTCAGGTCACAATGTCGGCATTGGCAATCGTGATCTTCGTCATTGTCTACGGACGAATGATTGAAATTTACCTCATGGTCAGCCTTGCCCCGATTCCTTTTGCCACCTTCGGGAACAGGGAACAGAGCAGCGTTGGACAGAACTATCTGAGGTCACTCTTTGCAATCGGGTTCCAGGGGTTCCTGATTATGATCTGTGTCGGCATCTATGCGGTGCTGGTGCAGTCGGTCGCTTTCAGCGAGGACATCATCGCTTCTATCTGGGGTGTCATGGGATACACGGTTCTTCTGTGCTTCACCCTGTTCAAGACCGGTTCTCTTGCAAAGGGCGTGTTCTCTGCCCACTAAGGAAGGAGGTTTTTTGTGGCAGCATATATCCCCGTACCCCGTGACCTGACGAGGGTAAAAACAAAGGTGTTCTTCAATCTGACAAAACGACAGCTGATCTGTTTCGGCTCTGCGGCACTCATTGGGGTGCCGATTTTCTTTCTGGTCAAAGGAACAGGAAATGTAAGCCTTGCGGCACTGACCATGATGATTGTCATGCTCCCCCTGTTCTTTCTGGCTATGTACGAAAAGGACGGTCAGCCGCTGGAAGTCATTGCAGGACATTTCATTCAGGCAAAATTTATTCGTCCCAAGGTTCGCCCTTATCAGACGAACAACTATTATGACGCTCTGGTGCGTCAGTATCATCTTGAAAAGGAGGTTGAGCGAATTGTTTTTCAAGAAGAAGCCGCAGGCAAGAGAAATAAAAATGCCTGCAAATCTGAATCGCAAACAGCAGCGAGAAATTAAGGCTGTTGTAGAACGGGCAAAGAAAGACAATGGTATTCCCCAGACTGCCCAGCAGTCCATTCCTTTCCAGAGAATGTTCCCGGACGGCATCTGCCGGGTCACAGACAGCTACTACACCAAGACCATTCAGTTTCAGGACATCAACTATCAGCTGGCACAGCAGGAGGATAAAACCGCCATTTTCGATGAGTGGTGCAGTTTCCTGAATTTCTTCGACAGCTCTGTTCAGTTTGAGCTGTCCTTTATGAACATGAGTACCGATGCGGAGAGCTTTGAAAAGAGCATCCGTATCCCGTTCCGAAAGGACAACTTCAATTCTTCCCGTGCCGAGTACAGTCAGATTCTGAAAAAGCAGCTGTCACAGGGCAATAACGGTCTGACCAAGACCAAGTACCTGACCTTCGGCATTGAAGCAGAGTCCATGCGTCAGGCAAAGCCGAGACTGAACCATATCGAAAATGACCTGCTCAACAACTTCCGCCGTTTGGGTGTGATGGCATCCACGATGAATGGCAAGGAACGGCTTCGTCTGATGCACTCCATGTTCCACATGGGTGACAACGATAAGTTCTTCTTTGACTGGAAGTATCTTGTGGAGTCCGGTCTGTCCGTAAAGGATTTTATTGCACCGACAGCGTTTGCCTTTAAGAACAGCCGTACCTTCCAGATGGGCAGCATCTACGGTTCGATGTCCTATCTGCAAATTATCGCTTCTGACCTTTCCGACCGAATGCTGGCTGATTTTCTGGATATGGAGTCCAGCCAGATCGTGACCATGCACATCCAGTCGGTTGATCAGACGGCGGCAATCAAGACCATTAAGCGAACCATCACGGAGCTTGACCGTTCCAAAATCGAGGAACAGAAAAAGGCTGTCCGTTCCGGCTACGATATGGACATCATTCCCTCTGATCTTGCCACCTACGGTAAAGATGCAAAAGCACTTCTGAAAGAATTGCAGAGCCAGAACGAGCGGATGTTCATGCTGACATTCCTTGTGATGAACACCGGGCGCACCGAACAGGAGCTGGAAAACAATGTGTTCCAGGCACAGAGTATCGCCCAGAAGCACAACTGCAACCTGCGCCGACTGGATTTCCAGCAGGAACAGGGCTTGATGAGCAGCCTGCCGCTGGCACAGAATCTGATTGAGATTCGTCGTGGTCTGACTACCAGTTCCACGGCTATTTTTGTGCC
>JBJEAV010000216.1:0-2511 GCA_051869395.1 Prevotella sp. | reverse complement strand
CTACTCCATGCGTATATGGCTCGACCCTCTGCGCATGGCGCAATACCGTTTGACCCCATCCGACATATCCACCGTACTCGCCGAACAGAACGTTGAGTCGCCCACGGGAACATTAGGAGCCGAGAGCGAGAACACCTTCCAATATGTGCTCAAATATCGCGGACGATATGAGGAGGAGACAGACTTCGGAAATATGGTAATCAAGTCGCTGCCCGATGGCAATGTGCTGAGGCTCAAGGATGTGGCGCAGGTGGAATTGGGAGCGGAGAACTATGCCCTCAAGAGCCAGACCTCAGGTCATCCCGGAGCCAACTGCATGATTGCACAGACCTCAGGCTCAAATGCCAACGAGATTATCAACGAGATAGACCGTGTTACGGAAGAGATAGCTGAGACATTGCCCAAGGGAATGGTCATCGCTGATATTATGAGTACCAAGGACTTCCTCGATGCCTCCATCAAAAATGTAGTGGAAACCCTCGTACTCGCAATTATCCTTGTGGTGATAGTCGTCTATCTCTTCCTCCACGATTTCCGTGCCACGGTCATCCCCTCGCTCGCCATCATCGTGTCGGTGATTGGCACCTTCGCCTTCATCTATGCCGTTGGCTTCTCGCTCAATCTTCTGACACTCTTTGCCATTGTGCTCGTCATCGGAACTGTGGTGGATAATGCCATCGTGGTGGTTGAGGCCGTGCAGGCAAAACTCGACCAGGGATATACCTCGGCATACAAAGCCACCGTGGATGCGCTTAAAGGTCTCACCTCGGCTCTTGTCACCACCACCATTGTCTTTATGGCAGTGTTCATCCCAGTGTGCTTTATGGGCGGAACAACGGGAACGTTCTACACACAGTTTGGCTTGACGATGGCTGTTGCCGTGGCCATTTCGCTCGTCAACGCCCTCACGCTCAGTCCTGCCCTCAGCGCGATAATAATGAAGGTGAAGACCAATAAGAAGATGAACACCTCCAGTCAGAAAAATACCAACATCATAGGCAAAATGGGCAATGGTGGCAGGATGTTAGCCTTCCGCTCAGCCATGCAGTTTATCCGCAAGCCTGTCCTTGCCGTTGGCAGTGTTGTGGGAGCGATAGTGCTGCTCGTGGTGCTGATGGGAATCACCAAGACGGGACTCGTGCCACAGGAGGATATGGGAACAATCAACATCAACGTGCAGACCTCCCCAGGCTCCAATCTCTCTGAGACAGAGCGGGTGATGGACGAGATAGAGAGAGCCATACGCGACATACCTCAGATAAAGATATACTCACGTGTGACTGGCAAGGACGCACGCCATAACCAGTCGGCTTCGGCTGGCTCATACACCATCCGTCTCAAACCGTGGGACGAGCGCACAGGCAAGGGCGACGACATACAGTCGGTGATGAATGATATATACCGCCGCACCGACAGTATAAAGTCAGCCACCATCCGAGTGTCAACCAACCCGATGATTTCAGGCTATGGCACGAGCGACGGATTTGAGCTATACGTCCAGGACAAGAAAGGCGGTTCGGTGGAAGACCTTCTGAAATATACCAACGACTTCATCTCCGCCCTCAACAAGCGTCCCGAGGTGTCAAGAGCCTACACCACCTTCGACACAAAGTATCCGCAGTATATGGTGGAGGTGGATGCCGCCCTATGCAAGCGCAACGGCGTGTCGCCCACCGACGTGCTATCAACACTCGCGGGATATGTGGGCGGCAACTATTCGAGCAACCTCAACCGCTTCACCAAGCTCTATAGGGTGATGGTGCAGGCGGCCCCCGAATACCGTCTCGGCACCGATGCGCTCAACAACATCTTCGTGCGCAACAGCAGTGGCGAGATGTCTCCCATAGGGCAGTATCTCACCCTCTCGCGCGTCTATGGCAGTGAGAGCCTCTCGCGCTTCAACCTCTTCTCCTCCATCTCCGTTTATGGAGCCGCTGCCGAAGGCTACAGTTCTGGCCAGGCTATTCAGGCAGTTAAGGAAGTGGCGGCGCAGACCCTCCCCGCAGGTTATGGATATGAGTTTGGCGGCATGGCGCGCGAGGAATCCGCCACAGGCAACACCACAACCATCGTGTTCGTGATATGTATCGTCTTCATCTATCTCATCCTGTGCGCCCTTTATGAGAGCCTGTTCATACCCTTTGCGGTAATCCTCTCCGTTCCCTTCGGACTTGCGGGCAGTTTCATCTTCGCACAGCTGTGGGGGTTGGAGAACAACATATACATGCAGACTGGATTGATAATGCTCATCGGGCTGCTCTCCAAGACAGCCATCCTGCTCACCGAGTATGCCTCCTCCCGCCGCCGTGAGGGAATGTCGATAGCAGGTGCGGCAATGGCTGCGGCCAAGGCCCGTCTGCGACCCATCCTCATGACTTCGCTGACGATGGTCTTCGGTATGCTCCCGATGATGTTCGCCACCGGTGTGGGAGCCAACGGCAACATATCCGTGGGAGTGGGCACCGTGGGCGGGATGCTTATGGGCACTGTCGCGCTCATAGTGGTGGTGCC
>JBJEAV010000215.1:0-2511 GCA_051869395.1 Prevotella sp. | reverse complement strand
GCAATGCTTGCAGGCGAAGCGTCAGCCGCAGTGAGAGATACTATTAGCCTGAATGCGGGATGGCAGTTCCACCTCGGAGAACTGCCGGGCATCGAGGCAGTGAAGAACGCCAAGAGCGAGAAGGTCAACCTGCCGCATGACTTCCTCATCGGACAGCCATGGGTGGAACCCGACCCCTCGGAGCGTCCCGACAACAGCGACGCTGGCAGCAACGTGCGCAGCCGACTCAGTCCCCGTGGCTTCAAGGAGATGAACGTGGGATGGTATAGATACACCCTCACCCCCAAGACCGAATGGAAGGGCAAGAGAGTCGTGCTCGACTTCCAGGGCATCATGCTCGTGGGCGACGTGTGGCTCAACGGCAAGCATATCGGCAAGACCGACTATGGCTACCTCGGCTTTGACTCCGAAATCACCAATCTGCTCAAATTCGGCGAGGAGAACGAAATCATCGTCAAGGCTAATACCCAACAGCCAAATAATTCCCGTTGGTTTACGGGCGGCGGACTCTATCGTGATGTCAATCTCATCGTCACCGACAAGAAACTCTACTTTCCCCGCCATCCGCTATTCATCCGCACCGAAAACAACAGCAAGGTGAAGATTCAGGCTGAGATAGCATGCTTCAACAAGGTGGACAAGATTCCTGCCGAGGTGAAGATCTATGATGCCAACGGACAGGTGGTTGCACAGCAGAAACAGGACATCGCCTTCAACGCGAAATGGCGCACACGCGAGTATGAACTCCAGCCATTGGAGATTAAGAACGCCAATCTCTGGTCGTGCGAGTCACCTTATCTATATACTGCAGAGGTGACACTCTTCGACGAGAACGGCAACACCGTTGACCAGATACGCGAGCAGTTTGGCGTGCGCACCATCGAGTTCTCGCCCGCCTTCGGTTTCAGGCTCAACGGCAAGAAGGTGCTCCTCAAGGGATATGCCAACCACCACACACTCGGTGCGCTTGGTGCCGCAGCCTATCCCCGTGCCATCGAGAAGCGCATACAGCTGATGAAGTCCTTCGGCTACAACCATATCCGCACATCCCACAATCCCTATAGCGAAGACTTCATGCGTCTCTGCGACCGCTATGGCATCCTCGTGGTGGATGAACTGTATGACAAGTGGCTCACACAGTATGCCGGAGGTCGCGTGGAATGGGAGGCTCTGTGGCAGCACGACGTGCCCGAATGGGTGAAGCGCGACCGCAACCATCCCTCTGTCGTGATGTGGAGTCTCGGCAATGAACTTCAGCAATACGCCAACCTGCCCTTCAACGACTGGGGAGTGACGGCATACAAGCTGCAAAAGGAACTTCTTCACAGATACGACGACACCCGCCTGACCACCGTCGCCATGCACCCCCGCTACCGCGACATCGACACCGACTCCATCCCCGCCCCGTTGGCGATAGCCACCGAGGTCAACTCCTATAACTACCGCTATATGTACTTCCCCGGCGACTCCCGTCGCTATCCCGAGAAGATGTTCTATCAGAGCGAGGCAAGCACTGCCGCCATGGGTCCCAACTTCTTCGAGATGGACCTCGACAAGGTTGTGGGTCTTGCCTACTGGGGCGCTATCGACTATCTCGGCGAGAGCATGGGATGGCCCATCAAGGGATGGAACCAGGGCGTGTTCGACATCTCACTCCAGCCCAAGCCCGACGCTTACTTCCTCAAGAGCATGTTCTCAGATGAGCCCACCGTCCACCTTGCCGTGATTGAGAAGGGAAAGAAGGGCGAGCAGATGTGGAACGGAGTGAACGTTGCCATCGGCAGCTATTCAGAGAACTGGAACAGGCAGGAGGGCGAGAAGCTCTCGCTCTACACCTACACCAACGCCGAGGAGGTGGAACTGAAACTCAACGGCAAGAGCCTTGGTGTGAAGCGAAACAGCACCAATCCCAAGGAGCGCAACCGCATCAAGTGGGACAACATCGAGTATAAGTCGGGCACTCTGACCGCCATTGCCCGCAACGGCGGCAAGGAGGTGGCACGCCACAACTTGGTGACAACAGGCGATGCCGTAGCCCTCAAACTGATACCCGACGCACAGACATGGCATGCCGACGGCAAGGACCTGCTGCACGTCAGGGTGATAGCCGTAGATAAGAAGGGCAGACGCGTGTTCTCCGCCGGCGAGAATCTCCGTTTCTCCGTTACGGGTGATGCCGAGATAGTAGCCGTTGACAACGGCAACATCTCGTCCGACGAACTTGCCGTAGCCACCGAGCGCAGTCTCTTCATGGGCAGTGCCCTCGTCATCCTCCGTGCAGGAGCGTCAGCCTCCAACATCACCTTGGAAGTGTCGAGCGACAAATACAAGACCCAGAGATTAAAACTCAATACATTGTAGTTTCGTAAATTTTAGTTAGTTGGTTCAGGACCGACGTAATTCCCTCCCATAGGATTACGCCGGTCCTTTATTATTATTCACTTAAGTTTCGCATGAAATTTTGAACCACAGAGTATAAGAGATTAAGAGTATTCTTATTCATTAAAGAGT
>JBJEAV010000214.1:0-2517 GCA_051869395.1 Prevotella sp. | reverse complement strand
CACTTTTGGCACCTAGCGGTTTTCTTTCCATTTATCAGGTAGTAGCATTCTGTATTTTTCCAATGGCGTGTTTGGAGGCAAGGCTGCCGCCTTGTTGATTACGTCAGATATGTATTCGAAGAAGTTCACGCCGTTGAGTCTGCATGAGCAAACCAGAGAATAGAACATGGCTCCACGTTCGGCTCCCCTGTGAGAACCGAAGAACAGCGAGTTTCTTCTTGACAGCGAGACGTAGCGGTTTAGTCTCTCGATGTCGTTGTTGTCCAGATGGTAGTCCCCCCTTTTGAAGATGTTCATCAGCGCATCCCATTCTCCGAGCATGTAGTGCACCGCGTCATACTTCTCCGTCTTTGGCGGTATTGACTTGTCTGCTGCCATCCGGTCGAGCTTTTTCCTTATGATTTTCATTATCGGCTTGCACTTGTCCCTTCTCCATTTCCTGTGCATTGCCTCTGTCCACCCGTCCTGTCCGATCCTGTGTTTGTGGTCAAGGTGGTAAATGTAGTTTATCAGCCTGACCATCACCTTGCAGTCGAAGTCATCGCCGCAGTCGAGGAATTTTCTTTTCACGTGTTGGAAACAGGCCAGTCTTAAGAACCATTTTCCGGCGCTCTTGTATGTCCCGTAGCCGTCAGACTGGAAGACTCCCGTGAATCCGCGGATGAACTCGAAAAAGACCTCGGATGCTCTCGACCCGCGGCAGTAGAAGAAATACACGAGGCCGAGGTTCACGGCGAGGAACGACCATATATAGCCGTTCTTGATTCCCTTGCCGTCCTTGTTCTTTTCCTTTACCAGTATCTTGTGGTAAGTCTCGTCGGTACAGCCGTATGTATCTGTCTTAACGGTCACCTTTAGTGCCTCGTTGAGCTTTTCGAAGAGGTTCTCCGTCTTTGCCAGAAGGCCGTGCGCCGTCTGTTTCGGCATGTCGAACCCGTTTTCCCCGAAATACTTGACAATTCGCTCAACGGGCATGGAATACATGTATCTAAGATGGGCTATGCCGGCTATGAACGAGCCGTCGTAGTTGGAGTTGAGGAACGGGGCCATAGGAGTCTTGCCCTCCATCAGCATACCTCCCTGGGAGTATTTGTGTATATGGTAAACCACTCTCCGGAATTTCATCGGGACAAGTTCGTACCTTACCACCTCATCGAAGCCGATGTAGCTTGCTCTCAGGCTGTCAAAAGCGGGGTCGTCGGGATACACCTCCTTCACCACCGTCTCAAGGTCATAGTAAACCTTGCGCTTGGCTCCGTTGTTGGTGTGAGGTCTTTCCTTCATGCCCTGAGCCTCTTCCGTCTCCGTATTATTGTTGCCGTCGGGTGTTTCCGTTTCCTGTCGGGTTGGCGTCTGCTTCTCCGATTTGTTGCCGTTGAGTTTACCGAGAGCCTTCATCGCCCTTCTTGTCTTTGCCTCCTCCTGTCCCTTTTGGACGAGAAGCGCCTTAAGGCTAGCCACCTCGTCAGTAAGCGAGGCGACTTGCCTTAGAAGGTCGTCTATCTGCTGGTTCTGGCTTTCGAGCTGTTGCTGCAGGCTATCGACCAGTTGCTGCAGAAATGCAATAATCTCGTCCTTTTTCATGCCACAAAGGTACGAAAAAAAGACGAGACCACCAAGCAAAATCACCTTTATATTACAACTATTTTATTGATTATCAATGATTTACAAAAACAGCGTATCAACCGATATTCAATCTCTTGCGATATCTCAGCGACTTGAGGCTTATTCCGCTCATTATCGCCGAGAACGTCTTATAGGGCATCCTGTACGTCTTACAGGACGTGTCAAAGTAGGGAAGCTCAAACGTGCCGCGCTCAAGGCGTTTGTGGTAAAGGATGAATCCATCGGAGTCCCATCTCAGAATCTTCACGGCCTGCCTGGATCTGCCGAAGAAGATAAAAACACCACCGCCAAGCGGGGGTTCACCCATCTCCTGCGACACAATCTTGTACAGCCCATTTATGCCAAGGCCCATGTTCACGTACCTTTGGCATACGTAATAACTCATACCTTCGGTCAACCCAAACATGGCATACCTCCTTTCCGGTAAAGGGACAGGAAAGACACCAACGCCTTGGCGCTGCCACGCTTGATGTTCACAATCGTCCCGTCGGGGAAGGTGAGTGACACACCGGACAATATCTCAGAATCCACGGGGAAGATGTCGGGCACCGGTTCCTCAGGAGTGACGGGGCGGAACATCGAGCCGGTGTTGTGCGAAACCGGTCCGCTTGACAAGGACGCGCGCTGGCACTTTTTGATTCTTTCCTTAGCGTCATGAACGCTAAGACCGTGGCGTGACAGCCAACTGGTCATGCCGCTATAATACACACTCTTTGACTTGGCGAAGGATGCCAGGCAGGCATTGGGTTTCTTGGTGAGAAGATCCAGATAGCCGTTCCAAGTCTTCTCATAACGTTCTTCTGCTGTTATCATTGTTACCTTTTATTAAAATCGCGGCAAAGGTAAACAGTTAATTTGAACGACACAATACGCCATCGCGGAGACGCTTAC
>JBJEAV010000213.1:0-2518 GCA_051869395.1 Prevotella sp. | reverse complement strand
ACCGCATGCGACGACAAGAACGACATCAACTACGAGCCGGGCTCTCCTACAGCCAACGGTTCGATGGCAGTGTATTTCGATGACAGCAACCCCACCGAGTTTATCTTCCAACCGGGAGAGGCAACGGAGGTAGAGATTGGTGTGTCACGTCTTAATGGCAGTGAGACAGCCGCCGAAGTGCCCCTCGTAGTGACTGCAGATGAAGGGCTCTCAGTACCCGCCACGGCAAGTTTCGCGGCAGGCGAGAACAGCACAACTATCAAGGTGACATTCGGCAAACTTGAGGAATCAAAGAAATACAATCTCAAGGTCACAGTAGCCGAAGAATATGCCGACCACTACACCACCAAGCCCGGTGCCACGGCATACGCCGGATATATCATGGTGGCTGCATGGAACACCATATCCGACAATGTCAAGATGAAATGGACAACCCTCGGAGTGACAAGCGAGTTCACCACTTCGCTCCAGCAGCTCGGCGATACCGACCGCTACCGCTTCCTCAACTTCCTCACTTCTGGCATAGACTATATCTTTACCATAGGCTCCAATTCCACGGCATTCGCAGGCTACAGCTGCATCACTACTTATGCCAACTACGAGCCATACGAGGGCACGGAGGCAAAGGGAGCATATCTCTTCGACGATGCCACACAGAGCTATCCTGTATGGACTGTTGCCAACGGAACCATCGAGGTGGCTGACATCTGCATACTTGAGGACTACGGTACGACAAAAGGCTATTCCTGCATCTCTCTTACCAAGCATACTGGTTATGTCTATCTCTACTGGACAGACTACAACGACGGCTCATACGAATACTACAATGCCGTTTCGTTCTCGTGGGAATGAATTAAAAGAAGAAGATAAAGGAAGTTAAAGGGAGATAAATGGAGATAAGGGACAAATGTTTCTGCATAAAAATACTATTGTCCTTTATCTCCCCCTAACTTCACTTAACTTCCTTTAACTCCATAAATAACAAAACAATAAAAGAAAAAGCTATGAAGAAAGAACTATATAGAATATTCCTCATGATGACCGCCATCGTCCTTGGCCTTGCATCATGTAGCGACGACGACGAAATTGCAAAGACTCCGCTCTCGCCTACATCCATATCCGAAGGCGCAAAGACGGTAAGTACCTTGGCATTCAGCTGGACACCCGTCGCAGACGCCACACAATATGCCTATGAACTGAAAGACGAGGCAGGCGAAGTGGTGCTTGGCGGCACCACCAACACCACTTCCGTATTGGCAACCGGTCTGAAGGTGCATACCACCTATACACTCAATGTATGGGCATACGCAGCCCTCTCAGGCGATAAGACCACATCGCCCATTGCCACTCTCACCGCCACCACCAACGAGGTGGCGCAGCTTGGCACACCACAGGCCGTGGCCGTCGAAAACAATGGTATTATCAACGTCGTATGGCCTGCTGTGGATAATGCAGAGTATTATTATGTGTATGTGGATGTTGAGGAATCGCAGGTTGGCAACACCGACCTTGCCACCATCACCACCACAACCTCTATCGCCCTGAGCGGTCTTGCAGTTGGCGACCACACGGTGTATGTATTCGCCATGACCGACGACGAGAACTACTCATTATCGGAGGGCTTCAAACTCTCATTCATCAAGGCCAAGAATGAGCTGTGGCGCACCGAAGCCAACTACTATTGCGAAGCATTAAATCAAGACTTCGCGACACAGGTAGTGGCATACGAGGATGGTTCTTACGCAATCGAAGGAATCTACGGTTCTGATGAAAGAATTGAGTTCTACGTTGACACTGAGAGCGTCATCGACGGCATACCGGAAATCGTCTTCACCAATGCATATAAAGTCAATGCGCCCTACTACTACTTCCATGCCGGCGACTATACATTCTGCATTTACTACCAGCGCGGTACCGGTTACTGTGGATGGGAGAATGGCAACCGCACCAAGGGCGAGGTATGGTTCTATACCTATCTCTACGACAAGGACGACAACTACCTCGGCGGCGGATTTGACGACATCACGTGGGGCACTGACGAGGCTACCTTGACAGTAGATGACCTCGTGGGCGAATACACAGAAGTGACCAACTGCTGGGACATGACTTATGACTGGGCCAACTGGACAGAGGTTACAAACCAGGAAAGCGATGTCGCAATCTCCAAGGTGGACGACACGACCATCTCAATCTACAATTTCTACGGATGGGAGGACAACTTCACTGCAAAGGTTGACCTTGCCTCACGCATCATTACAGTTGATATAAAGTCAGACTGGGGCGGATACTACACCTTCTGTCAGTATGACGATCCTGACACGCCTGTCGTCGGAACTATCAATGACGACGGCACCATCACGTTCAGCAACTGGACCATCTATTATGCCGACTATCAATATTCGTATGTATATTCAGGCGCAACCAGCGTCCTGACCAAGAAATAAAAATACTATTCTCTCTTCTGCCTCCTCTGGCGCATTTATCCGAACCTTTGCGTCGGAGGAGGTAAAAAACTAAT
>JBJEAV010000212.1:0-2524 GCA_051869395.1 Prevotella sp. | reverse complement strand
TAATCTGCACCTTGTCGAGCGAGAACTTGTTGGTGGAATACTGCCAATAGTTCGATGTGCGGAAGTTGTTGCTGTTACCTGTTGTGGTGAGTCTCGGATATGTAGCTGTAGAAGCTGTCGCAGGAGTCCAGCGTCCAAGGGCTACCTCTGAGTACTTCACCTCAGCACGTGGCCACCAATAGTCTCCGCTCTTTGTGCCGATGGCACCTGCCTGACCTACACCACGGGCGAAGAATGTGAAGTCTTTCCACTTCAAGGTGAGGTTGACACCATAGATATAAGAGGGGCTCCAGTTGCCAAGCACTGTCACGTCCTTGCCGTCGATGACACCGTCGTTGTTGATGTCCTTATACTTAAGGTCACCTGGTTTAACCTCGCTGAAGGTGTGGGCTGGAATGCTTTCGAGGAGCTTGCCGTTGGAGTCGAAGTCAGCCTCTGTGAAGTAACCCAAGCAGGTGTAACCCCAAACAGAAGAGAGTGACTGGCCTGCATTATTAAGATAGGTATTCTCACCATTGTTCTCGTCGCGCAGAACTGCCTTGTCCTTATACAGCATACCGGTGAAACCGAGCTGTGCCTCAACCTGACCAACCTTCTTGTTGAAGTTAACGGTGTAGTCGATACCCTGACGACGGTCACGGTTGTAGTTCATGTTAGGCAGGAACGAACCGATGCTGTTAAACCATGAGGGGAACGAGGTGTTGGCACCGTTGGTAATCAGTCCGTTGGTGTCCTGTGTGAAGAGGTTGATGTCGAAGTCAACCAATCCCTTGAACAGGCGGCCGGCAAGACCGATGCGCCATTCCTTGCGCTTGATCATCTCAAGATTGTCGTTGTCACCACGGGTCTGCGATGTCGAGAAACCACCCTGAGAGTTGTCACACCACTGATACCATATACCCTTGGGGTCGTAGTAACCCTTATACATATAGTAGTCTTGGAGGTCGATGTCCTGGTTGAGCAGTGTGTAGGCAGCAGAAATCTTCAGGTCATCCACCCAGTCGATGTTCTGCATGAACTTTTCCTTGCTCAGACGCCATCCTGCACCGAAGGAATGTGAAAGAGCCTGACGGTGACCCTCTGCCAACTTTGCAGAGTGAACGAGTGAACCACCAAGTTGCACGTAATACTTACGGGCAAAGTTATAGTCAACATTCAGTCCGAGGTTGACATTGCTTGTGCGGTGGTAGAGGTTACGCAGACGCACGGCGGCATCGGTGTCGTGGCTCTCATCCTTGCAGTTCTGCTTCTGCCATCCCCAACCTACGAGTGTAGCTGCAATGTTATGCTGCTTGGCGAATGTGCGCTTATAATCAAACTGAGCGGAGAACATCATTGTCTGAGCATCGCTCGAACTTCCCACAAATTCCTGTGTGGCCTGCTTGTCGTTGTTGTACTTTGTTAGACCCACTATCATATCCTTGCCATTCATGTTTGCCCACAAAGGCTCGTATGTAGCGTAGGAGTTGTTGAAGCCCTCAGAGTAATAGTCCCAATAATCAATGTCGAAAGCGGCACGGAAGCTCAGGCCCTGGGTAATCATCGAGAGGTCGGCACGCACTGCCACCTGGAACATGAAGTCGCGATACTTGTCGCGTATATAACCAGCAATCTGTGAGTCACCCCAGAAGCTGGTAGTGTTGGTGGAAAGACCGCCAGGCAGATACTTGCCGTCGATAAGCCAGTTGGCGTTCTCTACCATAGTTGCGATGTCCTTGTTGTCCATGTCCATCTGGTCAATAGGCAACAATGGATTATACCAATTGGGACGGAGCGAAGAGGCTGTGCCCCAGAAGTCACCACGACCATTATATGCGTCCTCGATAATCACTCCTGCCGATGTAGAAGCTGACAGCCAATCAGTGATTGTCACATCCACATTGGCATTCACGTTGAATCGCCAGTTGTTGTCGTTCTTGTGCTCACCGGCCTTGACAAGACCATTGTTATAGCGTGCACCGAAATTGGCATAATAGCGAGCCTTGTCAGTACCACCAGAAATCTCACCGATAAGCTCCGTCTTGTTGTAAGCCTTGCGCAAGTTGTCGGAGTTGTAGAACTTCAGGTCGGGATAACGTGCGGGATTTGTTCCGGCAGCTGTGTTATAGATGACATCATCCGAATACTTGGACTTCAGTCCGTCGTTGATGCATGCCTCATTGTAGAGAGTCATGTACTCGGCTGCATTGAGATACTGCGGATAAGACTTCGGCACGAAGAATCCGGTATTGACACGCAAGTCAATAGTCATTGGCTTTGCCTCGCCACGCTTTGTGGTGATAAGGATTGCACCCTTGGCGGCACGGCTTCCGTAGAGCATCACGGCACTTGCGCTCTTGAGCACAGTCACCTGCTCAATCTGTGTAGGGTCAACCTTACCTATCTCGCGCGGCATTCCATCCACGAGAACAAGTGGCGACTGTCCCCATGTGTTGCCGTTATATCCGCCAATAAGGCTTTGCAGACCATCGTTGGCAGACGACATATTGTCTTTCTTCATCAGCTCTGTGATATCCACTGCCGA
>JBJEAV010000211.1:0-2531 GCA_051869395.1 Prevotella sp. | reverse complement strand
TGTAGATAGTAACGTAGATTTCCCCCAGATAGTAATTGAAAAAGGGGCCACGAAGATAGGCATTCAAAGGTAAGCAAGTCTTGTCATTATTTCAAGTTGTTCAGCATTTTTTGAGTTTCTTTGACACGGTATGATTGTCCGGTCATATTGACTAGTCTGGCCTTGTGACAAAGTCGGTCGACAAGTGCAGAGCATAGGACCTTGTCCTTGATAACCTCCTCCCATCTTGTAAAAGGGAGATTGGTTGTAATAATGATGGAACGCGAGCCCGTGCGTGTGGATATCATATTGAAAAGGAGCTCGGCACCCTCCTTGTCGAAGCCGACATAACCCATTTCATCGCATATTACAAGGTCGTATTTCTTGAAGCGCGCTTCAAGCGACTGAAGAGTTTTGTTCGTTCGGGCTTCCCTTATCTGCGTAAGCAGGTGCGGAACAGTCGTGAAGTATACGCTGAAGCCCTCCATACAGGCTTTTATTCCGAGTCCTATGGCAATATGAGTCTTACCGGTTCCCGGATTACCATACATAACTATGTTGCGCCCTTCGCGTATGAAGTCAAGGGTCTCGAACTCAGGGAGAAGATTCCGGCCATCGGCCGGAAGATCTTCTCTGACAAGTTCCTGAAGGTACTTCAGCTGGGCGAAGTTGGCCTTCCTGATTCGCATATACTTCCTGTTCTCAATGCGCTGCTCAACCTCTCTTTGCAGGAGAACACGCAAGAACTTGCGGTAGTCCCATTGCTGGGCTACAGCATCGGATACAACATCGTCCAGACTGTCCTTGACAGTTGGAAGTTTGAGCTCTTTTATATATTTGTATATGAGCTCGTTATCGGGCGAGTGGTGGTCCATTTTTGTTTCATCCTGGTAATTTGGCCCCATTTTCCATTACATTTTCCAATTGATTGAGGATATCCTCGGAGCCGGTCTCTATTTCAATGAAGTCGTCGGTCTTTTGATCCTCCCTGAAGGGTTCATCCTTCGCAGCAAGCGTCTGGAGGGCTACTTTGAAGTGGTCCGCGGTGAAGGTCTTGACCCCGTTCCAATGTATCATGTCCGCCGCCTTGAGGACATCGTCGTATGATATGTTGTTGTCTCGGACATACTTGACGAGCTGCAGGAACTCCTTGCCGTTGTCCTTGAAGAACTTGTGGTAGATGACCTGCATGCTGTTCGGCATCTGGTGGAATGCCTCCGAGTACATGAGGGCCTGGGTTTTCTTCATTAGGGTATTCACATAATGGTTGATATCAATCACCCATTCATTTGAACCATAGCTTCTTATATGCTGGCCTACAGCCTTGTGCTCCTTGTTCAGGATTACAATCTTCTCACTGTACATCCTGACCGTGACTGTTTCACCGGCCATCTCCTCCGGTACCGAGTAGTGGTTGTTCTTGATGCAGATTGTGGCCTGCTTGTCTGCCTTGTAATCGGCCAGCTCATAGCAGCCTATCTCACCAGGATAGTCGAGCAGTGCCGACAAGTCAGCCAGCATTCTGTCCTCCTTGTCTGCCGTTGATGCGCTGGCTGCTTCACGATTAAGCTGGCAGCAGACATTTGTCAGCCATTCCTGAGCCGTCTCTATCGTGTCGTAGTCCACGCACGATGTGAACGCACGCCCTCTCACATAGTCTACGCTGCGTTCCACATTGCCCTTCTCCCATCCCGCACGGGCATTGCAGAAACGCCACTGGAACTTATAGAACGAACTCAATCGCTGGAGGGCCACGGTCGGCTTCTTGGTCTTGTCGTCAAAGACCACTGCTACACGCATATTGTCATACACCATTGTATGGGGCACGCCGCCTATGCCCTTGAAAAAGTTCCGGTGCGCCTCCATGAAGGCTAGCGTGTCCTGCCTGTGGAACAGATATGCGTCCCTGAGCTTGCTGTACGGCATGCAGAACACTGCCATCATCAGCGTCACCTTCTTGCCCTTGAGGAACAGTTTCACTTCACCCCAGTCAAACTCGCACTCCTCGCCGGGCTCGCGGTGTATGCGCAGATACACATCCTTGGGCTTCCCGGCCTTGGCGTCTTTCTTCCTTCGCACATACTTGCATACACTTGAGTAACTGACTGTGAGTCCTTTTTTCAGCAACTCGTTGTAGATGTCAGTACATTTCAGGCATTGCTTGCGCATACCATTGTTGCGCCGTCGCTCATTCTCGCGAAGCCATTTGTCAATTTCCGCTGAAACAGTGTCCCTGACCACCTTGGCTTTATATGCCCTGGATTTGTACTTGGGCCTTTCGGCAAGGAAATCATCTATACCCGTCTCGGGATTGTCTTTGATTGCCGCCTCGAAGGCATTGATGAGACGCGTGACCGTCTTCCGGTCCGCTCCAGTACGGCGGGAGATCTCCCGCAGACTGAGTTCTTCTACCCTGTAGAAGTGAAGAATTTGTTGTCTAATGTCCATAGAAATCATTGTTTTAAGATTTACTCACCGTAAATCTAATAACCTTCTCTCTATGGTCCCTTTTTCAATTATTTTGGTGGTGGAATTTTGCCGTACTATTTACA
>JBJEAV010000210.1:0-2535 GCA_051869395.1 Prevotella sp. | reverse complement strand
TGTTCCTCGTTGTGTGGGCTAAGCACCCAGCGCCATACCCACCTTGCGGTGGGCGGTTTCCGAGTACTCGCCCCCAAACCGTACTTACATGTCTCCATGTATACGGCTTTCCATTAGTAACATTACTCTTTACCATAGTTCTGAATCATTGAGTTGCAGTCCTCGCAGACAACAAGTGTCTTACGATGTCTTTGGAGCATCAGTTTCTCCCACTCATTATTGCCTTTCAGCTTGGTGAGTGTCCTCACATGGTGCATGACTACTTTCCCATCCTTACCACAAAGTTCACACCGTCCATCCTTCAACCTTTCCACAAGGCTCGGATATGGCACATACATGGTCTGTGGCAGTTTGTCATAGTCAACATCGAACTGCGCATTTCTCTTTTTGAAACCCTCATTGTAGAAGACTCTGTACTTCTGCTTTCCCTTGGCATCGTTGTACGGAATGACAAAGTCCTTGTCCTTCTGATACTTCTGGCGAACTTTCCTTGCGGAAGTGTTCAGTTTCCAGCCAAGTGTCTTGAACATACTCATCTTCATAATGAAGGCGAAAGATGCACATTCTTTGGACACGTTTGCGGCAAGTGAATAGTAGTTGTAAAGTCCTCTGATTTCCGCATTGTATTGGGCAAGAATATCTTCGGGCTTCATTGGAGTCATATATCTGCGAGGCTTTGACCACCAAATGTCTTTGCCGTCAATGTTTCTGACCTCCAAAGCGTTGTATTCAGTGAGCTTCTTTTGTATCACAGCCGAGTTAAGGGTTAACACCACTGCGCCGTTGAAGTCTCTTTTGAGTACTCCGTCCCTGTTCCTTTTCACTGCATCTGACTTTCTGATGAAAATTTCATATCCAAGGAATTTCGCCTTGTCCTGTGCGTGTGTTATCAAAGTTTTCTCATCGGACAATTCAAGTTTGAGTTGTTCTCTCATGAATTGGGTGATGTCCGCTTTGATGGTCTCGCATTCAGACTTGCTTCCGATAACCGATATAAGGAAATCGTCCGCGTACCTTACATACTGCAATCTTCTAAAGTCCGCATCCATTGCATCCTTGTGAGGAGTGGACAGCATCTGTTTGCTCAGTTGGGCAATTTCATACAGACAGCTTTTCCGCATCTGCTCATCGGATGTTTTCTGCAACTTCTGTTTCAGCCTGTTCTTTTTATTGTTCAAACGCCAGTATTCGGGATTGATGCTGCGTCTGTCACCTTTGCGGAATTTGGCTGCGTACTCCTTGATATACTTGTCGAACTTGTCAAGGTAGATGTTAGCCAATATGGGGCTGATTATTCCACCTTGCGGAGTTCCTGAGTACGTCTTGTTGTACTTCCAGTCCTCCACATACCCTGCATTGAGGAATTTACGGATAAGTCTTAGGAAGCGTTCGTCTGATATGCGTTCACGAAGAATGCTAATCAGTACGTTGTGGTCTATGTTGTCAAAGAAGCCTTTGATGTCTCCCTCGATAAACCACTTTGCTCCCGCAAAAGACTTCTGTATCATACCCAATGCCGTGTGGCAGCTTCGGTGCGGTCGGAAACCATGTGAAGTGCCTTCAAAATGACCTTCATAAATGGCTTCAAGCAGCAGTCTAACTACCTCCTGCACCAATTTGTCCTCGAATGAGGGAATACCGAGCGGACGTTTCTTGCCGTTCTTCTTCGGTATGTACACTCTGCGTGCAGGGTGGGGTTGGTAACTTTCGTCCTTTAAGGACACAATCAATCTTTCAATCCTTTCAAGACTCATCTCATCGATGGTCTTGCCGTCAGTTCCGGGTGTCATGTTGCCTTGCTTCGCATAGATGCGTTGGTAGGCTACAGCGAACATCTCTTCACTGAACAGATACCGATACAGTCGCTCGTACTTATAATCCGAACTTTGACTGTGGTCACTTAGAGCTTTTAATACTCTTTCTGATTTTTCCATACGTCTTACACGTTTTCAAAATTTGTATTAAAACATTACTAACTGTTCCCCTTCGCCATGTACAAGGCATTACCTTGCTCGGACTACTATGGGAACTCCGTTACCATATTGGATATTCAAAGCCAAAGCTCATAGCCACTTTCATGGCTTTCCAACTTAGGTAATCTCCGTTTAGCTGCATGATAACTATTAGCACGACAGATTGTCGGATACGACTTCCGCCCTTTTCTCCGCTTACTGCGGTTGCGTTGTGGCTGGTTCTTTGCTATAACACCAATGACGTTGTCTAAGTGCCACAATGCGACGTTTGTAAAAGCCTTCCGTCGCAGCTACATCTTTTGCCGCTGGGCTATCGTTCAATCAGTATGGACTTTATCCTCATATCTGTCTTTCTCCCTCGCAATTCAGTCGCAGTCTGGCTTTTGACTGACTTATTGCTTTCCCAAAGTGCTATTTTCACCTTTAGGTTTCCCCTCGGGCTTATTTGGGTGGAAGTAGGTCACTTGAACCCTGACCTATCCTCTTGCTAAAGAGGTATTTATCATGCAACCATTACGGACGCACTCATGGCGATGTAAACTGAGATCGCACCGACGATGGC
>JBJEAV010000209.1:0-2538 GCA_051869395.1 Prevotella sp. | reverse complement strand
GCTCTAACCAACTGAGCTACTGAAGCAGTGTTTTGCGCCTCATTTCTGAATTGCGATGCAAAGGTACGACGAATTTTTGAAACTACCAAACTTTTTCGGGAAAAAATTCAGAAAATCGTTGTATTTAACATAAATTCACGGAAAATCGTGTGTTTTATCGCCTAAATGCAGTAATTTTGCACCCGTAAATCATAAAACAGAGAAATGAGAAGATTACTGATGACAATTGCCGTTGTGATGACTGTTTTGGCTTCCGCATCGGCTCAGAAACAGAAAAACCACAATTTTGAGGTGGGGAAGAACTTGGACATATTTAATAATATATACAAGCACCTCGACTTGATGTACGTTGATACCCTCAATCCAAAGGAGGTTATCGGCAATGGTATCACGGCTATGCTAAAGAGCCTTGACCCTTATACCGAGTATTATCCCGAAGACAAGACAAAGGACCTGAAGATGATGCTCACGGGAAAGTATGCGGGCATAGGTGCCATTGTGCGCTATCACCAGAAGCTGAAGCGAGTGGTGGTAGAAGAACCTTACGAGGGTATGCCAGCCGCCGAGGTGGGACTCAGGAAGGGAGACATCATCCTGAGTATTGACGACTCGACGATGACGGACAAGAACGTGACTTACGTCAGCGAGCACCTCAGGGGAGAGCCGGGGACAACCTTCGCGCTTAAGATTAAACGCCCCACAACCGGCAAGACGATGACATTCAAGATTACCCGCAAGAATATCAAGATGCCCGACATCCCGTATTACGGAATGCTCGAAGGCAATGTGGGATATATCAACTTCAACCAGTTTACCGACGGTTCGGCCAAGGGTATGCGAAGGGCATATATCGAATTGAGGGAGAAGGGCGCGACTTCGCTTCTGCTCGACTTAAGGTCGAATGGGGGCGGTTCGTTGGCTGAGGCTATAGACATTATTAATATGTGGGTGCCAAAGAACATCACGCTTGTGGAGACCAAGGGAAAACTGAAGCAGGCAAACAAGGAGTACACGACAAGGCTTGAGCCTATAGACACCATCATGCCTATCGTGGTGCTGGTGAACGGGGAGACGGCATCGGCAAGTGAGATTACCTGCGGTTCGATACAAGACCTCGACCGCGGACTTGTGGTAGGCACGAGGACATACGGCAAGGGATTGGTGCAGGTGCCAATTGACCTCCCGTATAACGGCAACCTCAAGGTGACCACAAGCCATTACTATATCCCGAGCGGGCGTTGCATCCAGGCTATTAACTACAAACATTCGGCAGGAGGATACAAGGAATACATCCCCGACAGCCTCACGCGCGTATTTTATACAAGGAACGGGCGCGAGGTAAGGGATGGTGGCGGCATCAAGCCCGATATAGAGGTGAGACCCGACACATTGCCCAACGTGGCAATCTATCTCGACAGGCTCGACTCGATGGAGGTGCTCTTCGACTATGTGGTTGACTATATCGACAAGCATCCCACAATCGCCCCCGCACGGGAGTTCCGCCTGAGTGACGCCGACTTCGAGGAGTTCAAGCAGAGGGTTATTGCCAGTGGATTCAATTATGACCCTGTGACGGAGAAGACGCTTGGAGAACTGGAGAAACTCGCCAAGTTCGAGGGGTATTATGAAGACGCCAAGGAAGAATTTGCCGCCCTGCGCAAGAAGCTCAAGCACGACGTGGCAAGAGACCTTGAGCACAACAAGGAGACGATAAAGCAGATAATCGAGGGTGACATAGTGGCGGCGTACTACTTCCAGGCTGGAGCCATAGAGAACAGTCTGCACTATGACACCCAGGCGAAAAAAGCCATAGAATTGCTGCTCAACAAGGAAGAATATGCCCGTTTGTTGTCACCAAAAGAGAAATAATACGATTTTTATGCAAATTATTGCAGAAATATTTGGCAGTTCGGGGAAAAGTTTGTACCTTTGCACCCGTTCAGTGGAATGAGGGACTTCTCGAAAGTCCCTCATTTTATTTTAATAATATGTAATAAGACGTATGATAGAAAGGAACACAGTAAAGACAGTAGTGGAAGAATGGTTGTCTGGTAACGACTATTTTCTCGTCGATGTGACATTCACACCCGACGACCGTATCGTAGTGGAAATCGACCATGCCGACGGTGTGTGGATTGAGGATTGCGCCGAACTGAGCCGCTTCATGCAGGAGCGTCTTGGCGAGGAACTTGGAGACTATGAACTGGAGGTCGGTTCTGCCGGAATAGGGCAGCCCTTCAAGGTGGAGCAGCAGTATGCGAACCATATCGGCAAGGACGTTGAGGTGCTCGACGCCGAGGGCAAGAAGGTGCATGGCGTGCTCAAGCAGGTGGAAGGCCGCGACTTCGTGGTGACTGTCAAGGAGAAGCAGAAGCTCGAGGGCAAGAAACGCCCGCAGCTTGTAGAGGTTGACAAGACCTATAACATGGACAATATAAAATATACAAAATACTTATTAAGTTTCAAGTAAAGAAAAACTATGGCAAAGAAAGAAGAGCAGGGTCCGAGCATGATTGAGACCTTCCAGGAGTTCAAGGA
>JBJEAV010000208.1:0-2567 GCA_051869395.1 Prevotella sp. | reverse complement strand
TATACATTCATCATTGACATATATGCCACTGATTCCATGAGCGACTTCGTAAATGTATTGGGCAAATCAATCTTGGATTCCTTGAAGCCCAAAGGCCGTAAGGCATGGGAGGGCTTTTTGGACGTATTAAGGTCAATAAGGTCAGAGATAACATTCGACATAAACAACAATCCCGTTTGGGGCATTGGAGTGGGCACTTCTACAGTCCCTTCAGTCACACTTGACGAGATTTTCGAATACCTGGGCAGTGCCGACCGCCACTGCTTTGTGGCAATTGACGAATTCCAACAGATTACACGCTATAAGGACAACAAGAACATTGAGGCTCTGTTGCGTACATATATTCAGCGATGTCCCAATGCCACCTTCGTATTTTCGGGTTCCCAACGTCATCTGATGGGAGAGATGTTTGTTTCACCGTCCCGGCCGTTCTATCAGTCAACAACGATATTCAACCTGCACGCGATACCACTTGACAAATATTGTGAATTTGCAGTCAGGCAGTTCTCGAAAAACGGAAACAGGAGAATCTCGCGCGAAGTGGTAGAGGCGATATACAAGCAGTTCAATGGCGTGACTTCGTATCTACAGAAGATAATGAACATCCTGTATATGAAGACATCCCCAGGAGATGCTTGCCCTTATGAGATGATTGGCTCGGCCATTCAATATTACCTTCAACTGTCGTCGGACACCTACGAGGCTCTGCTGTGCCAAATGCCTGAAAAGCAACGCAATGCATTTATAGCCATCGCCTGCGAAAGGAAAGCAAAAGCCATCTCCAGTTCCGCATTTGTCAGAAAGTACAATTTGCCGTCAGCAAGTTCGGTTGTGTCGGCAGTAAAAGGGCTTGTGGAAAAGGATTTCGTCACCTTCGAAAAGAACGAGTATTACGTCTATGACCATTTCTTCCAGCTATGGATAGAAAGATGTTATTTAGCATAGATGATTGGGAAATAAGGTGCAGACCCGGCAATCGGGGCTGCAACTTGATATATATATGGGGTACTTTACTCCCCAAAAGCTTATCCCGATAAGCGGTTTTAGTTAAAAATCGCTTATCACGATAAGCTTTTATCCTTAATGTTTGGTGCTTTCGGTTATTTTATATAATTTTGCAGCCAAAAGAACAGTCAACAAGGAATGGGTATGGAATCATTATTCAGAAAGCACCAAATGTATATTTCCCAAGTGAAAATGGACATCATAAGGGAAATCATTAATGACATCAACTGGTCAAGACAACTTGTGGCTATTAAAGGTTCGCGGGGAGTTGGCAAGACCACGCTGATGCGCCAGTATATTCGACAGACATACGGCGTAACGGCGGGCAAGGCACTGTATTGTGTGGTTGACAGCATGTATTTCACTGCCCACACGCTATTGGAACTCGCCGAGCGGTTTGCACAAATGGGAGGTGAGCATCTCTTTCTCGACGAAGTGCACAAATACCCCAAATGGAGCGTGGAGATAAAGGAAATAATCGACCTATATCCTCAGTTGAGGATTACCTTCACCGGTTCGTCGCTTATTCAGATTCTGAATGCTGATGCCGACTTGTCGCGCAGGGTGCTGTCATATACCATGGAGGGACTGTCTTTCAGGGAATATCTTCATTTCTATAAAGGAATACAGATCTCCAAGTATTCCCTTGAAGAGATTCTGGCTAATGCTGACAATATCTGTGCCGAGGTAAATGCCAAGTGCCGTCCCGTAAAGATGTTCGAGGAATACCTGAGGGTTGGATATTACCCCTTCTATGATGGTGTAGAGACTGAATATTACAGCAGGCTTGAGAATGTGGTCAACTTTATCATCGACCAGGAAATCACGATGTTCTGCGGAGTGGATCCTTCGTTTACGCGCAAGCTGAAAGCCATGCTGCTTTTTCTCGCCGACAATCTTCCATACGAGGTGAACATCTCAAAACTCGCTTCATACCTTGAAATAAACAAAAACACGGTGGTGAACTATCTCAACGCAATGCAACGGGCAGAACTGCTGCACCTTATATATACAGATAATAAGTCGGTGACCAAGATGCAGAAGCCCGACAAGATATTCATCCACAACACCAATATGCTTTATGCCCTGTCAAGCCGCCTTGTAATAGGCACTGTCAGGGAGTGTTTCGTGGTCAACCAACTGAGTGTCAATCATACCGTGGAGTACTCCAAGGACGAGGGCGACTTCAGGATTGACGGCAAGGTGACATTGGAGGTTGGCGGCAACAAGAAATCATTCGACCAAATAGCCGACATACCCGACTCCTACATACTTGCCGACGGCATGGAATATCCAATAGGAAAGAAACTCCCGATATGGCTTGTCGGGATGAATTACTGATTGAAGAATAAGGTGCAGACCCTGCAATCGGGGCTGCACCTCTATATTTATGGTTCTCCTTTATAAGGATTTAATATAGTCAACATCAAGACCTGTTAATGCTGAAATCTGCATTATGTCAACTCCGGAATCTTTCAACACCTTTGCTGTTGCCTGTAACGCTTTATCCTTCTGCTCCAACTGTGCGTCCTTCTGCTCAATAATCATATCTTGCTCGGCAA
>JBJEAV010000207.1:0-2580 GCA_051869395.1 Prevotella sp. | reverse complement strand
CGGAAGTTCTCCATGTTCTCTATGCCTACGACCACTACGTCCTCCGGAACTGAGAACTCCTGCCAATCAGCCACAAACAGGAAACTTCCTTCCAGGGGATTGACCACGAATTCCCGTCCGTGCAGACGGCAGACAATCGGCTCGTATGAATTGACAGGAAAGCCCGGGCATGAACGGACGGTCAGCAGTTTGGAGTTGCCTGACTGTGCTGCTTGTTCGGCACGTAATGCCTCATCTGACAATAGCATCTGCCGCATCTGTTCCAAGTCGGTCAACCTCTCGTCAATGGCAGACAAGGCTTGACAGAAAGGTTGGGGTAGGGGAGCACGGAGGGTTCTTCGGCTGCCATGCGAGGTGCTTACGAGAAGTCCTTCGCGCAGCAGTTCGTCCACCCACTCGCCTCGCAGTTGGCTGGCTGGCAGCGACTCTCCGCCAGCAAGGCGGATGAGTTTGTCGATGAGTGCTGTAGTTATCTTCATTGCTGTGAAATGAGCGGGTGGATGATGGTCTTCGACTTGCCGTCCTTCTGCAGGAGATAGGTATAGCGGTAGTCGGTCACGTTGTAGGTGGTGGGCGAGGAGTTGATGAGCAGGATGTTGCGTGCGTTGGCAAAGTCGAGTATGCCCTTCACGTTTTGCGGATGCAACTTGCCTATCTCGTCCATCATGCAATGTATGCGGAAGTCGCCGAACTTGCGGCTAACCTTCGCCTTGAACACGTTGATAAGCATGATGTTGATCATTGCCTTTACGAGCGTGTCCGTTCCCTCGCTGCCCACATGCGAGAGCTTGTCTGCCCAGCCAGTGTCGTTGTCGTTTTCTATGATGCGGAACTGAAGCTGGAAGAGGTCGGAGAGCGTAAGGTATTGGCGTTGCGGATTGTCGGTGAGCGACTTCATAAAGTCGAGCAGATGGACAACTGCCTTCTGGTTCACCTCCTCACGGTTGGCGGTTGAGAAGAGGTTCATCTCGCCCATGGCAAACTGGTTGTCGTCGTTGAACTCCTTGATGCGCTTCATCAGTTGCACCATCTTGTCGGCAGATGGCACCGACTGGAGTGCTATCAGTTTGATGACGCCCACGAAGTTGCGCTCCTTGAAGTCGTTGTTGATGTCATGGATAATCTTGTCAACGTCCGACTCATGGCGTGTCAGTTCGCCCATCTCCTTCGACACGCGGGCAAGGATGTCCACATAGCGTTCGCTGGTCCTGCGGCGGTATTCCTCCAACTTGTTGTTGATAAGGAAGTCGTCGAGGTTGTTGGCGAAGTCGAGGTAGTCCTCGTCGAGGGTAAGCTCTGTGCGGAAATTGAAGGTGTTCTTTGCCGAGAAATTGGCTTTGAACACATTGACGCCCTGCTTGAACTGGTTTTGACATTTTTGTCTTGACACAATTATGCTGGTGAGTTCGTCAACAGCTTGTCCGGGAGTGCGCAGTGTCTGCTTCTCCATTGCATCAGCCAGCATTGGCGGACAGAGATTCTCGTCGTGGGCGAAACGCTCTGCTTTCGACAGTTCCTCTTCGATGCGTTGCTTCTCGTCCCTTCGTCCGCCCAGTTCTTTGGCGATGGCAGTAAGCTGCTGCTCGTGCTTCTGTTTGCGTAGAGCGTATTTCTCGTTCAGTTGCGAGAGCTTGTCGGCAAGCATCTTCTTTTGTGTTTTGAGGTTCTCCTCCTGGTCGAACAGTTCCTCTTTGTCACGGCGGAAGTCGTACACCAACTTGCGGTGCTGCTCGATATATCTCAGTTCATTCTCCGCTGCCTGAATCTTTGCCTTGCAGTCCTCTACCAAAGACGTATCTGCGCCACGGCCTTTCAGTTCTTCCACTTCCATCTGCCTCAGTTTCAGCAGTTCTGCCTCGGCTTCTTTCTCGTGGAGTTTGATTTCTGCCTGAATATCTGCCACGCGTTCCGTATAGACCTTCCCGTTGCTTCTCTTGGCCTCGTCGTATTTCTTCTGCGCCGCGGTGAGTTGCTTTTGTTTGTCGGCATTCACTTTTTCGAGATGAGCCTGTGCCGCGGTCATGCTATGAGCCAACTCCTGCTGACGGGAGTTCAGCTCCTGTTGCCGCTGCTCAATGAGAGTCTTGCCTTTGGCTTCATAATCCTCCATCTTTACACGTATGGCTTTCCGTTGCTGTGGAATCATGTTCAGCTCAGCCTCGGCAAGTGACTTCTGCTGTCTGAGGTCTTTCACTTTCGGACTAAACTGATGTTTCAATTCCCCGATGGCTTTCTCTCTTTCCTCCTGCAGTTTATTCAGCTCTGCCTTGACGCCATTCCGCATGTTTTCCAGCGTGGTCTTCTCCTCTTGCAGTTGCTTTGGTTTCCTGACGTTCAGCGGAAGGTCGGCAAGGTCAAGCCGCACTCCATACAATGACGTTCCCTCGGCTTTCTGCGGATGCAAGCCTGTCTGATAGAGCACCTTTTCCTCGTTTATAACCTTACCGATGTTCTGCTCCCAGTCCTTTTTGTTTTCCTCAAGCCATTCATACAGAGAGCCTTTCGTGCGGTCGAGAATCTTGTCAATCGCTGCAATCTGTTCTTTGAGCGAATCCATTTGCGCCTGCTTGTCGTCCATCT
>JBJEAV010000206.1:0-2582 GCA_051869395.1 Prevotella sp. | reverse complement strand
CATAGCCCTGAAAGGGCGACATAACATAGGATAGGGCGTAAGCCCTATCTTTTTTGACCATATTTTTCTCCCCCTCCCTCCCGCCTCTGGCGGGAGGGAGGGGGAGGAACGTTTCATACACAGGTTGACACCCTGTGCTAATCCTCGGAAGCCCGCAACATTTAGCATTGTCGTTCGGTTGATGAAGAAGGAAATATAATTGACGAGCAGAAGTTTTGAGAAAGTTCTTTGGCGTTTCCGAATATTTTTCATACCTTTGCAGCCGAATTGCAAAAGCATAGAGAAAAACAGTGAGAGACAAAGCCGCATTTGAACAGTTTTTCAGGGGCAACTTTGAGAAGTTGCACCTTTACGCCCTTCATCTCGTGAATGATGAGGAGGTGAGCCGCGACATTGTCTCTGATGCGATGGAATATGTGTGGAATCACTTCTCCGACCGCGATTCCGACCAATGGTTGAAATATTCCGTCTCGTTTGTGCGCAACCGGTGTCTTGACCACATAAGGCGCAAGGCAGTACACAAGAAGTATGCCGACTTCTTCCAACATGTTGTAGAGCATAAGGAAAACATCGGACTTAATGAGGATGACGAGCGCATGAAGGACATAAACGCCGCTATGGACACGCTTCGCCCCAAGACCCGATTAGTGCTTCAGGAGTGTTATCTCAACCGCAAGAGCTATAAGGAGGTGGCAGAGGAGTTGGAGATTTCAACAAGCGGGGTGAAGAAGCATATAGTCATCGCCCTGAAGACCATCAGGGAGGAAATAGCTAAAAAATATAAAAAGAAGTAACCAATCCTGCCGCTTTTGCGTCATATAGAATAGAGCAACTATGGAAAAAGAAAAGATAGATTCATACGACAAGGCTATCGAGGATGCCGTTGAACTGATGGACAACGGATGCGCCATGAGCGACGAGGAAATAGCAAGGATGATGTCCGACGAGGATGTCGTCATGGCTTTCAGTGACTTGCTCGACATGAAAAGGGCTGCCATGTCACGCTCATCCAAGAATAATATAGACATTGACGGCGAATGGGACAAGTTTGCAGAAAAGCACAAACGCCCACGTACCTTATATTATTATATAGCTGGGGCGGCAGCTGTGGCTATGATATTGTTGATAGCCACGTTCTCCTTGGGATTGTTCAAGCATAGACCTGCGGAAGGCACCGTGCTCGAAGCCGTGACAAAGATACCCGCACATCCGGTGCTTACCACATCCGACGGCGAGGAAATCGAACTTGGAGGCAATGCCGACAGGGTGGCATTGGCTACGATGGGGGTGAATGTCAAGGCAAAGGAGATGACTCTCACTGCAAATGCCTCAGATACCCCCGACCGCCTGATGCTCACCATCCCCCGAGGCCAAACATACAAGATAACACTCTCCGACGGAAGTGAGGTGTGGATGAACAACGATTGCCGCTTGGTTTATCCCAACTACTTCACAGGCAAGGAGCGCAGGGTGAAGGTGGAGGGAGAGGCATATTTCAAGGTGGCTCCCGATGCCGGGCATCCGTTTATAGTGGAGGCTGACGGCATTGAGGCAAAGGTGCTTGGAACCGAATTTAACGTGAGGTCGTATGGAAATGCCGACACTCACGTGACTCTTATAAAGGGAAAGGTGGCGGTGAGAACGGACGAAAGTCACGAGGCGGTGCTCACTCCGGGACAGGATGCCCAGCTCAATGACGACGGTTCGCTCGGTATTGCCGATGTGGATATTGATTCCTATTTATATTGGCGCGATGGTTATTTCTATTTCGACAATATCTCCCTTGAGAATATCATGCAGGACATAGGCAGATGGTATAACCTGAACGTGGTGTTTGCCAATAACGACGTGCGCAACTACCATCTACATTTCCTTGCCGACAAGCGAGGGGGCATCGACCATGTTGTCAAGTTGCTCAACAGTATGGGCAAGGTGAATGTGACGCTAAAAGATAACACATTGATAATAAAATAATGTATTTTTGAGCAAAATTAAAAAAATCTTCGTTTTTTAGTACCCATATTCCAATTCTTTTCGTCAATTTTGTGATAATTTATAATAAATACGCAAAATACGATGAAAAGAACAGTTACAACATTTCTGTTTTCGTGCCTTCTCATTGCAGGCTTTGCACAGACAAAGTCGAATGAGATAGAGAAGGCATACAAGAGTGTGGAGTCCACATTCAGCTCCACTGCTGATGTTGAGAGTCTGAGAGACAACCAGCAGTTTATGGCGCAGCTCCGAACAGTGGTCTTGGCAGGCAACGAACTGTCTGCAAAGACGATAGCTGACCATAGTACATTTGTTTTCATGAACGGGTTGCTTGCCGATGTCGGAGAGTCGTTAAGTAAGATGTCGAAGGCAGTGCTGGCATCCGAGAACGGCAAAAAGGTGGAAAACCTCTACAACAGCCTCCACTTGGTTGACGTTGGTATGGAAGCTCCCGACTTCACCCTTCCCACTCCCGACGGCAAGCAGATTCACTTCAAGGACTTTTTGAAAGGAAAGAAATGCGTGCTTGTGGATTTCTGGGCATCGTGGTGCGGATGGTGCCGCAAGGAGAACCCCAACGTGCGTGC
>JBJEAV010000205.1:0-2592 GCA_051869395.1 Prevotella sp. | reverse complement strand
TGCATTCTGCGGCGGCCAACGGCCGCTGGTGCGGTGCCCAACGGCCGCCGTGCGGTCTTAACGGCCGACTAATTAGCCGCTAATTTTTGGCTTTATCACCACAGTGTAGTGCCGTGTGGCACGCTTCATAATGGCGTTGGAGGAAACCTCGTCATTGAGGATCATAGAACTCCAACTTGCCGGTTCCCGCTGTGAGCAGATAATGGTGCTCAGGTTAATCTCACAGCGCTTCTCCAGGATCTCAAAGAGGACCTTCACTTCACGCTCATCCGTAATGGTGTGCAGCAGAAAGTCGTCCAGAATGAGCAGGGTGGCTCCGCAGGTCTTCTTCATTCGCTTCTGGTACTTCGAGTAGTCTGTAGCCTTGAGGGCTACCATCTCCTCCAACAGGGTCTCACAATGGTGGTACTCCACCTTATAGTTATTACAGGCGGCAATGCCAATAGCCTTGGCCAGATAGGATTTGCCGCTGTCAGAGGGCCCCAGAATACAGACATTCAACCCGGAGTCAATGAAGTCCAGCGTGGACAGAGTTCCGGTAATCCCCCGGGGCAGATACTCACGCTCCCCGGAGTCTACGCAGCTGGAAAGCTCCTGGGGACACCCACGCAGGTGAGCGCTGCGCAGACGGCTCAGAATGCGCTTGTTTATTTTCTTCTGGTATTCCGGCTCCACAAGGTTGGCAATAGCGGTAAGGGGGTCAAGCTCCAGAAATCTGGGAGACCGGTACATCTCGTCCAGAGTGGCCGACATACCAGATAGCCCCATCTCATTTAGCTCCACCAGCAGGGTGTTGAAAAGCTCTTTTCCGGTGCGCATCACTTGCCACCGCCTTTCCTTTTACCCTGAGCCAGGCTCTGGCTGCGGGAGAGGAGGTGTTCAATATCCATGGACTCGGCACCCATGACAAAGGCACCCTTGTTACGCTCATCATTGGCTGCAGTATTGTAACCGGCGACACCCAGATCCTCGGCAACCAGCTGGATGGAGTTCTTAATGAAGCTGTAGTTCGGCTTGCCCAGCTCCAATGCCTGGCGGCAGGTCTCTTCCAGAGCCTGCTTGCTGTACTTTTTGGTAAAGCCCAGAACACCCTGGCACATCCGGTAGGTCTGCACCTCCAGCTTCCGGCTGGACAGGATGCGCTTAATGACTTCGCCGGTGTTGGGGCCAACGGTCATAGCCTTTCGGGTAAAATAGGTTCCGTTCCACTCGGACATTTCCTTGAAGTTTGCCGGAAGATGGTTCGGATCCGTCGACCACTGGCTCTTCGCGGTAGCTCTGGGCCATTTACAGATGAAATCCCCCTCCTTGGAGAAGATCTTCACCGTTGTGGCCGAGGCCCGGATAAGCACCTCTTTGTGCAAATAAGCACGATCCACGCTGTAATAAGCGTTGTCAAAGCGGATATGGTAGTCCGAGGATACCTTTGCAGTCCGCCGTTCCATATATTCGTAAGGCACTGGAGGCAGCGGCATAAGTTCCCGGCGCTCCTCGTCCCAGTAATACCGGCGGCTGTGGGGCTTTTTTGTGAACGGGGCACTGTTGAGCCTGTCCAGCTTATCCCAGAGGTCACGGTTGAACTGGTCAAGGCTAAAGTAATCCATCTCCTCCATGTCATGGAAGATGCCCTTTTCCAGAATACCCACGGCATTTTCAACGGAACTTTTGTACTTGGGTTTCTTGACCTTAGCCGGAAGAATGACGGTGTGGTTGTGTTCCGCCCACTCAGCATAATCCTTGTTCAGCTCCGGGTCGATCCAGTCCCTGTTGGCAATGACAGCTTGCTTGCAGTTGTCGCAGACCACCAGGGCAGGGACACCGCCGAAATACTTCAAGGCATTGTTGTTGACGGCAATCCACTGAGGCTCCTTGGTAGAGACCATTCCCTCTGCGTAGATGTACTGAGAATACGGGAGAACCGCAACAAAAACCACGATCTCCATGACCTCACCGGTAAGATGGTCCACCATTTGGAAGGTCTTCCCAGCGAAGTCTACCTCCATTTTCTGACCAATGACGGCATTGAAGTGAAGGCTTTCCTTGTTCTCCTCGCACCACTTGGCGTAGTTCTCACAGAACTGCCGGTATGAGTAGAACTTCAGGCCACGATCCCGGCACTGCTTGGCGTACCGGTTCCAGAGGACTGTGAGTGTCATGTTTTTACGGGAAGTCATATCCTTCTCCACGGCTTCGTAATCCGGCATCTCGTAGCTGAGATCCCGGCCCGCAATGGTCACAGAATTCCGGTAGACTGCAGATGCGATGCCGTAGTTCGTGATTCCCTCCGGAAGAGGATAGTCCAGCGTGGGGCATGCCTTGAATGCCCGCAGGAAGTCGTTGACTCCCGACTTACTGACCTTGAGTGACTCGGCGATCTTCGTGCCGCTCATGCCCAAGGCATAGTGTTTTGTAATGATGTCTTTGTAATCCAACATACATTACCCTCCTAAAATAGTGTATTTCCGCTGCTGCGGATAGCACTATTATGGAGGAACGTTTTACCAAATTAAATGATTTTTACGGCCCAGCCGCCGGGACCGCACTCCGGCCGTTCACCACCGCACCAGCGGCCGTTGGAGACCGCCGTATGCA
>JBJEAV010000204.1:0-2602 GCA_051869395.1 Prevotella sp. | reverse complement strand
GCTGACATCGAGTTGGCTTACACTCTTGCCGACGGTATGGAGTATCTGCGTGCCGGTGTGAACGCCGGTATCGACGTTGACGCATTCGCACCCCGTCTGTCATTCTTCTGGGCTATCGGTGTAAACCACTTCATGGAGATTGCCAAGATGCGTGCCGGACGTCTGTTGTGGGCAAAGATTGTGAAGAGCTTCGGAGCCAAGAACCCGAAGTCGCTCGCTCTGCGTACACACTCACAGACCTCAGGATGGTCGCTCACCGAGCAGGACCCGTTCAACAACGTGGGTCGTACCTGTATCGAGGCTATGGCAGCAGTGTTGGGTCACACCCAGTCGCTCCACACCAACGCTCTCGACGAGGCTATCGCCCTGCCTACCGACTTCTCAGCCCGTATCGCACGTAACACTCAGATCTATATCCAGAACGAGACCAAGGTGTGCAAGCACATCGACCCATGGGCTGGTTCATATTATGTAGAGACCCTCACCAACGAACTCGTTCACAAGGCTTGGGAGCATATCCAGGAAATCGAGAAGCTCGGCGGTATGGCCAAGGCTATCGAGACAGGTGTGCCCAAGATGCGTATCGAGGAGGCTGCCGCACGTACCCAGGCTCGTATCGACTCTGGCGTTCAGACCATCGTCGGCACCAACAAGTATCGCCTCGACCACGAGGATCCCATCGATATCCTCGAAGTGGATAACACTGCAGTGCGCAAGCAGCAGGAGGAGAGTCTTGCCAAGGTGCGTGCCGCCCGCGACGAGGAGGCTTGCAAGGCAGCTCTTGCCAAGCTCACCGAGATTGTGCGCACAGGCGAAGGCAACCTGTTGGCTCAGGCTATCGAGTGCGCCAAGTTGCGTTGCACATTGGGAGAAATCAGTGATGCCTGCGAGGAAGTCGTAGGACGTTACAAGGCAGTAATCAGAACAATTTCAGGCGTGTATTCATCAGAAAGTAAGAACGACAGCGACTTCGATTTGGCTTGCAAGCTCACTGAGGAGTTCGCGGAGAAGGAAGGACGTCGTCCGCGTATCTTCGTTGCCAAGATGGGTCAGGACGGTCACGACCGTGGTGCAAAGGTAGTGGCAACAGGTTATGCCGACTGTGGTTTCGACGTGGATATGGGACCTCTGTTCCAGACTCCTGCCGAGGCTGCCCGCGAGGCTGTGGAGAACGACGTTCACATTGTGGGTGTCTCCTCACTTGCCGCAGGTCACAAGACTCTCGTGCCGCAGCTCATCGACGAGTTGAAGAAGTTGGGTCGCGAGGACATCATGGTTATCGCCGGTGGTGTCATCCCCGCCCAGGACTACGACTTCCTCTATCAGGCAGGCGTAGCCGCCATCTTCGGTCCCGGTACATCAGTTGCCAAGGCAGCCGTCGAGATGATGAACATCCTGCTGGATAAGTAATTTTTTATTAAACACAGAGGCACGGAGACACTGAGAGTAAAAAACTCTGTGACTCTGTGTCTCTGTGTTTTCAATTAAAAACAAACATAAACATGAATATTTCCGAATCGCGCAGCAGTATGCTGCATGGAGTGCTGCTCATGGTGCTATTTTCGTGTGCAGCTTTTTATATCGGCGAGATGGAGTGGGTGAGGGCAATGTCCTTCAGTCCGATGATTGTCGGTATCATTCTTGGTATGCTTTATGCCAACAGTTTAAGAAACAATCTTCCCGAGACGTGGGTGCCGGGCATACAGTTCTGTTCCAAGCGGGTGCTGCGCTTTGGTATTATCCTTTATGGATTCCGATTGACATTTCAGGATATCACAGCAGTGGGTCTTCCTGCCATTATCATTGACGCTATCGTTGTTGTGGGCACTATATTGATTGGTGTCTTCGTAGGTCGCCTTCTGAAGATGGACAGGGGCATTGCTCTCCTCACCTCCGTCGGTTCCGCCATCTGCGGTGCGGCAGCGGTGTTGGGTGCTGAGTCGGCATTGCGGGTAAAGCCTTATAAGACAGCAGTGTCGGTGGCTACCGTGGTTATCTTCGGCACCACCGCCATGTTCCTCTATCCCGCCCTGTATCGTGCCGGAGTCTTCGACCTCGATCCTCAGGCTATGGGAATATTTGCCGGAAGCACCATCCACGAGGTGGCTCATGTCGTGGGAGCAGGCAATGCTATGGGCCCCGAGGTGAGCAGTTGTGCCATCATCGTCAAGATGATTCGCGTGATGATGCTCGTTCCCGTATTGCTATATCTCACTTGGGATGTTGCCCGACAGATGCGTCGCAATCCCGAGATGGCTGCCCAGGGCGGCAAGGGCAAGATCAATATCCCATGGTTTGCCATTCTCTTCCTTGTTGTCATCTGTTTCAACAGTTTCGACCTTCTGCCTGTAGGTCTCGTTGACTTCATCAACACGTTCGACACATTCCTCCTCACCATGGCAATGACAGCCTTGGGTGCCGAGACCAGTATCGAGAAGTTCAAGAAGGCAGGAGCCAAACCCTTCATCCTCGCCGCCGTCCTTTTCGCTTGGCTCATCGGTGGAGGCTACTGTATGGCAAAGTTCCTCGTGCCTATTATTAATTAATCAAAACACAGAGCCACGGAGTCACAGAGTTTTCTCTGTATCTTCTAATAACTTAT
>JBJEAV010000203.1:2830-12029 GCA_051869395.1 Prevotella sp. | reverse complement strand
ATCCGGCAGAGGTATTAATTCCTAATTCCTAATTCCTAATTCCTAATTCCTAATTCCTAATTCCTAATTCCTAATTCCTAATTCCTAATTCCTAATTCCTAATTCCTAAATGTCCTGCCCGATGTCGCGGCGGAAATACTTGTCGGTGAAGTTAATCTTCTGGGCTTCCTCGAAGCTCTTGCTCAGGGCTTCCGCCTTGTCCTTGCCGTAGGAACTTACGGCGATGACACGTCCGCCGTTGGTGACAACTGCACCGTCCTTCAGCGTGGTTCCGGCATGGAACACTATGCTGCCATCAACATCCTCGATACCAGTGATGGGATAACCCTTCTTGTACTCCTGGGGATAACCGCCGCTTACGAGCATCACGCATACCACGGCACGCTCGTCGAACTCTATCGCACGCTTGTCGAGGTCGCCATTGGCAACACCCTCGAAAAGGTCAACGATGTCGCTCTTAAGGCGCAGCATCACACTCTCGGTCTCGGGGTCACCCATACGGCAGTTGTATTCGATTACCATCGGTTCGCCATCCACGTTGATAAGTCCGAAGAAGATGAATCCCTTATAGTCGATGCCCTCCTCGGCAAGTCCGTTCACCGTGGGACGGATGATGCGGTCTTCCACCTTCTGCATCCATTCCTTAGTGGCGAAGGGCACCGGTGTGACGCTACCCATACCACCGGTGTTCAGACCCGTGTCGCCCTCGCCGATGCGCTTGTAGTCCTTTGCCTCGGGCAGGATCTTATAGTTCTTTCCATCAGTGAGAACGAACACAGAGCACTCGATACCGCTGAGGAACTCCTCGATAACCACACGTGCGGACGCATTGCCGAACATACCGCCGAGCATCTCCTTCAACTCCTTCTTTGCCTCGTCGAGGGTGGGGAGGATGAGGACACCCTTGCCGGCGCAGAGTCCGTCGGCCTTCAGTACGTAAGGAGCCTTGAGGGTCTCAAGGAACTTAAGTCCTTCTTCGAGTGTAGTGCCGTCGAATGTCTGGTATTTTGCTGTGGGGATGTCATGACGCTGCATGAATGCCTTTGCGAAGTCCTTGGAGCCTTCGAGCACAGCACCAGCCTTTGACGGACCGATGACGGGCACGTTCTTTGTGCGCTCATCAGCCTTAAGGTCGTCATAAATACCCTTCACCAGCGGGTCTTCGGGACCTACCACCACCATGTCAATGGCATTGCTGACAACGAACTCCTTGATTTTCTCAAAGTCATTCACTCCGATAGCCACGTTCTCGCCGCAGTTGGTTGTTCCGGCATTACCCGGGGCGATAAACAGTTTCTCCACTTTCTCGCTCTGCGAGATTTTCCATGCCAAGGCGTGCTCGCGGCCGCCGCTTCCTAATAATAGTATTTTCATAATTTATAATATAAGCCCCCCTAAGTCCAAGCCCCCCTAAGTCCCCCGAGGGGGATTTTGCCATACGGAAGGTATTTCTTCAATAATTTAATATTTCAATTTTTCAATATTTCAATATTTCAAATAGTCTTCAAAGTACTGCGTGATTCTCTCATGCAGATGCACACTCTTGTGTCCCCTCATGTTATGTCCCTCGCCGGGATATACGAAGAAGTCGGGCTGGGTGCCTGCCTCTGTACATGCGTTGAGGAATGACAAGGCATGCTGGGGAACTACAGTCGGGTCGTTCATGCCGATGATAATCTGAAGCTTGCCCTTCAGGTTCTTTGCCATAGGGATGAGCGAACAAGCATCTATGCCATCCTTGTTGGTCTCGGGAGTGCCCATATAACGCTCGCCGTACATCACCTCATACCATCTCCAGTCGATTACAGGACCGCCGGCAACTCCCACCTTGAACACGTCGGGATAGTTGGTCATCAGCGAGATGGTCATGTATCCGCCGTAGCTCCAACCGTGAACACCAAGACGGTCGGCATCCACGTAGGGCAGCGACTTGAGATATTCCACACCCTTCATCTGGTCAAGCATCTCCACCTTGCCCAAACGGTGCCATGTGGCTTGCTCAAACTCCAATCCGCGGTTTTCACTGCCACGGTTGTCGAGGATGAACAGAACATAGCCCTTCTGGGCCATATATGTCTCCCACGAACGGCTTCCCCAATGCCATGTGGCATCCACGTTGTGCGCATGGGGACCGCCATATACATACACCACTGTGGGATATTTCTTTGTAGGGTCGAAGTCTGCCGGTTTTACCATGCGCCAATAAAGGTCGGTCGTGCCGTCGTCAGCCTTGATGGTTCCGCTCTCGAAGATGGGCTGCTGATAACCCTCCCACGGGTTCTTTGACGTGAGCAGACGGGTTGACTTGCCCGTTGCCGTTGCCACGAGGTCGTAATTGCGGGGAACGTCGGGCTCACTGTAAACATCCACGAGCCACTGGCCGCTCTTGCTGGGCATGGCAAAATGATAGCCGCGGGCATTGTCGAGAGACTTGCGCTTGCCGCTCTTCACATCCACTGCATAGATGTTGCGCTGGATGGGGTTGGCCTCGTTGGAGGCAATGATTACCGACTTTGCCTTCTCGTTGAAGCCGCAGAGCTCCTCAACCACAAACTTGCCGCTTGTGAGCTGCCTTGTCTTGCCTGTCCCTATATTATATATAATAAGGTGGTTGTAGCCGTCCTTCTGGCTCTGCATAATAAACTGCGACTTGTCCCATGGGAGGAAGACGATGGGGTGGAGTGGCTCCACATACTTCTCGCTCGTCTCGCGATACAGTTCCTTGAGCCTGTCGCCCGTAGTGGCATCATAGCTGACGAGACGGCAGTCGTTCTGCAGTCTGTTAAGCTCGAACATATATACTGTCTTGCTGTCGGGAGCCCATGCTATGTTGGTGAAATACCTGTCGGTAGGGTCACCTGCGTTGAGGTATTGCACCTTGCCCGACGTGCAGTCGTAAACACCCACGGTCACCTTGTGGCTCGTCATGCCGAGCATAGGATACTTGTCAGGTTCGTGGGTGGCAACACGTTCAAAGGTGTTCACCTGAGGATAGTCGGTCACCATGCTCTGGTCCATACGGTAGAAGGCGAAGCGGTTGCCGTCGGGAGCCCAGAAGATTCCCTCCTCAATACCGAACTCATTGCGGTGAACCGCCTGGCCATACACTATCTCGCGACTGCCGTCGGTGGTAATCTGACGGGTCTTGCCCTCTGCGTCTGTGATGCAGAGCTGGTTGTCCTTGACGAATGCCGATATGCGCGACTTCTCGTTCCAGTGGGTCTCGCTCTCGTCCTTGCAGGGCTGAACCCATGCCACTTCGCCCTTCTTCCAGTCATAAAGCAGGCGTATGTGACCGTTGCTTATGAGAGCGAGGGTCTCGTTGGGGTAGGGGAACGTTACGTATTGGAGGGTGCGTATCTTCTCGTCCTTGAATCCGTCGAGCTTGCTGATGGCAGCATCGAGCCTTGGGTTGACATCATCGAGCGAGAACAGCTTGCGCCTCTCACCAGACTTCATGTCAATCATTCCAGTCTCCTCCACGTCCTGATACATCAGTTGCTCTCCCCACCATGTGGAGTAAAGCCTTTCGGGCACGAACTTTCGGTAGTTGACACCACCGAAGTTGAGTTCCTCAAGCGTGAGCAACTTCTGCCCCTGTGCCATGGATGTCGTTGTAGTCATGATAGAAAGCAGTGTGACCAATGTCACGAATATCTTTTTAGTCGTCATAAGAATCGAAATCATTGTCGTTTATGTCATTATTACGGTCGAAACCGCCTTTCTTGCCCTTGCGGTCAAAGCCACCCTTGCCTTTGCGGTCGAATCCTCCCTTGCGGTCAAAACCGCCTTTGCCTTTACGGTCGAATCCTCCCTTTCCGCCTTTGCGGTCGAATCCTCCCTTGCGCTTGTCATCGTCGTCATCGTTGTCGCGACGGCGCGGACGCTTGGTCTCTGTTGTGGGCAGTTCGTGGCGGTGGAACTTGAATGAGCGGATGTCGCCATCCTCGTTTTCCTCAGTCTCGCTGATTCTCTTCTTGAATTCGCGCTCCTTCTTGAAGCGGTGCTTCTCGCGCATCATGCGCTTCTCCTCGTCGGTCTTCACGATGCCGCCCTCAGAGCGGAAGTCGCGCAGCTTGCCGTCGAAGATCTGATACTTGCGGAACTCGCACTCCAATGAACCATTATAGAGAGGTGTCTTGAGCGATGGCTTCAGTCCAATCTGCTCGAAACATTCCTCGCGGTAGCTCAGCACCCATGCGTCGTTGTTGAGGAACTGGTGCTTGAGTCTCTCGCCAATCATCTTGTATGTGCCAAGCAGGTCGGGAGTGGAGATGCGCTCGCCGTAGGGTGGGTTGGTCACGATGATGCTCTTCTCGGCTGGCTGGGTGAAGTCCTTGAAGTCTGCCTGAGCCACGGTGATGTCCTTGCTAAGTCCCGCTGCCTTCACGTTCATAAGGGCAGTGTTCACCGCCTTCATGTCGATGTCATATCCGTAGATATGGTGGTTGAACTCGCGCTCCTGCGAGTCGTCGTTGTATATCTCGTCGAAGAGGTCCTTGTCGAAGTCGGGCCATTTCTCGAATGCAAACTCCTTGCGGAACAGTCCCGGTGCCATGTTGCGGGCTATCAGGGCTGCCTCGATGAGCAGGGTGCCGGAACCGCACATCGGGTCGATGAAGTCTGTCTCGCCCTCCCATCCCGTCATGAGGATCATACCGGCTGCGAGCACCTCGTTAAGCGGAGCTTCCACGCTCTCCTGGCGATAGCCGCGGCGGTGAAGACTCTCACCGCTGGAGTCGAGCGACAGTGTACACTTGTCCTCGGCGATGTGGATATTCAGGCGGATGTCGGGGTTGGCTACGCTGATGTTGGGCCGCTGTCCCGTCTTCTCGCGGAATTGGTCAACGATGGCGTCCTTCACCTTGTAAGACACAAACTTCGAGTGGCGGAACTCCTCGGAGAACACCACGGCATCCACGGCAAACGTCTTGTTGTTGTCGAGATACTCGGTCCAATCCACCTTCTTTATCTCCTCATACACATCGTCGGCAGACTTCGCCTTGAAATGCGTGATGGGTTTCAGAATCCTGATTGCCGTGTGCAATTGGAAATTGGCGCGATACATCAATTCCTTGTTTCCCGTAAAGGACACCATGCGGCGTCCTATCTGCACGTCGTTGGCACCCAATTGTGTTAATTCTTTCGCCAATACAGGTTCCAGTCCCATGAATGTTTTGGCGATCAGTTCAAATTCCTTTTCCATTTATGTTTTTTTTATTAACACAGAGACACAAAGTAACAGAGGTTTTCTTGTCATCATGTCTCTATGTTTTATTTATTATGATATGTTATTTTATCTCTGTATCTCAGTGCCTCTGTGTTTTAAAATCACTTTAGTCTTCGGCTTCATGTCCTCTGTCACCCACATGTTGGCACCCACTATGCAGCCCTCGCCGATGGTGATGCGTCCGAGGATGGTGGCGTTGGAATACACTATCACGTTGTCCTCGAGGATAGGATGGCGAGCGATGCCCTTGATGGGGTTGCCGTCCTCGTCCTTGGGAAAGCTCTTCGCACCGAGGGTCACTCCCTGGTATAACTTCACGTTGTTGCCTATGATACACGTTGCGCCCACCACTACACCCGTACCGTGGTCGATGGTGAAGTGATGGCCTATCTTGGCTCCGGGATGAATGTCGATGCCGGTTTCCGAGTGTGCCATCTCTGTAATTATACGAGGTATAAGTGGTACGCCCATCACATGCAGCTCGTGGGCGATGCGATAGTTGGCGAGAGCCTTGATGACGGGATAGCACGAGATGACCTCGCCGGGGTTCACCGCAGCGGGGTCGCCGTTGTATGCCGCTTCCACGTCGGTGGCCAATATACGTCTTATCTCAGGCAGTTTCTCTATCAGCCGTGCAGCGATGTCCTTGGCCCTCTCGCGGCAATGTACGCCCGTGTCGGGACACACCTCGCATCCGAAGCACAGGCCTGCCATAATCTGGTCGGAAAGCATCTTGAACAGCTTCTCGACGTTAGCACCTATATGGAATTTTATGGTATGTGTATTTACGGAAGACTTGCCGAAGTAGCCGGGGAAGATGATGGCTCTCGACAATTCGATTATTTCCTCGAGCACCTTGCCCGATGGTAGAGGGTTGCCCTCAGTATGCCGGTGAAACAGTCCTTCGAGGGACTCCGGTTGCGACAGCTGCTCTACCGTCCTGGTCAGTGCTTCACTATGATTAAAGTTACCCATTTCTGATGATAAAATCATTATTTGGGTACAAAGTTAGTCAATTTAATAGAAAATACAAAAAAAAATCATGTTTTTTTCCATTATTCCAAAAATATTTTGTATTTTTGCCCTCGAAAAGCCGAATTAATCTCAATATTAGGTATGGATTTGTGTAATATATATATGTATGTGCAGGTAAACAATGGTTCGCCGTGGCTCACCTTTCTTGTGGTGGGACTGCTATTCGTGGCTGTCATCGTGAGTTTGTTCATACAGTGGAACGACAGAAGGAAAACCCGCGAGGAACTGGCTCATCTCGCGTCGATGCACAAGCACGGAGTGGAGCATGAACTCGTGCTCAAGGCGATGAAGCTTGCCACATGGCGACTTGATATCGCAACGATGACAATTACCTTCGACAGCGACTTCCGTGCCAAGACTGATGTGCTCAGTACACCTCCCGGAACTCCTCTCAGTTCGATTGTCGATTCTATCAATCCGGCTGACGCTGAGAGGATGAAGACTGGACTGATGGCATTGTGCAATGGACAGAGCGAGGAATACCACGAGCAATACAGGGTGAAGGTGCCACACAACGACAAGGAATACTGGTCGGACAGCTATGCCACTGTGGCGGAGCGCGACGACTCAGGTGCCCCCACTGTCATTGTGGGTACAAGCTCATGCATCGACGACGCAAAGCGACTGGAGCAGGAACTGGTGGACGCACGTAACAAGGCGGAGGAAAGTGACCGACTGAAGACCTCTTTTATAGATAACATAAGTCATGAGGTGCGCACACCGCTGAATGCCATCGTGGGATTCTCGGATATCCTTACCTCAGTGACCGACCCCGCGGAGCGCGAGGGACTGGTGGCTATCATTAAGGAGAACAACCAGAAACTGCTCAACATCTTCGAGGAGATGATGTCCATATCCAAGGCGGAGGCTTCGGACGACAAGACGAAGATGAACATCACGGACTTCGACGTCGTGCCAATGTTGAGAGACCTGTTGGAGGAATATGAAAGGAAAAACGTCAACCCGAATGTCACGGCTGGTTTCGTTGCCACTGTACAGTCGCGCATGGTCCATACCGATTTCGCACGTCTGCATGAGATTGTACGTCATCTTCTGTCCAATGCCTTCAAGTTTACGTCAAGGGGTACGGTGACACTCACATTGGACGAAACCGACAACGGACATCTCAATATTTCAGTGGCAGACACCGGAAAGGGAATACCCGAAGAGGCATACGAGCGCATCTTCGACCGCTTCGTCAAACTCGACGAATTCATCCAGGGCGCAGGACTCGGACTTTCGGTGTGCCGCAGCTATGCCTACAGCCTCGGAGGCACCGTGGGAGTGAAGTCAAAAGAGGGCGAAGGCTCCGTCTTTTGGGTGGATATTCCGGCAGTTTTGCAAATGTAACAGAATTGCAACATCCGTTTTACGCGGTTGTAACATACATTGCCTAATTTTGCAGCGCAAAACAATAATATGCAAGATTAGGTTATATGGAAACTTTTTATTTACTGATTGTGGTCTTCCTGCTCGTGCTGGCAGTGTTCGACCTGTTCGTGGGAGTGAGCAACGATGCTGTCAACTTCCTCAATTCCGCCATCGGAGCTAAGGTGGCTAAGTTCAAGACCGTTATGTTTGTGGCTTCCTTCGGAGTGGTCATCGGCGCCATGATGAGCGCCGGCATGATGGATGTGGCAAGGCATGGTATCATGCAGCCTGAGAATTATTCATTCCATGAGGTAATGACTATCTTCCTCGCCGTAATGGTGACTGACGTCATTGTGCTCGACATGTTCAACACCTTGGGACTGCCTACGTCAACCACCGTCTCGCTTGTGTTCGAGTTGCTCGGTGGTACGTTCATCCTCGCACTGCTGAAGATGAATGCCGACGGGTCGCTCACGTTCGACCAGCTCCTTAACTCCGACAAGGCCCTGAGTGTCATCATCGCCATCTTCGTCAGTGTGGCAATCGCCTTCTTCTTCGGAGTGATAGTGCAGTGGATAGCTCGTGTGGTGTTCACCTTCAGCTATGAGAAACACCTGAAATACTCCATCGCCATCTTCGGAGGTATAGCATTCACAATTCTCGCTTACTTTATATTTATAAAAGGTCTGTCGAAGTCGCCCTTTATCAGTGATACCACAAAAGACTGGATCAAGGAGAACACACCTATGCTCATGGGTATCACCTTCGTGATTTCCACAGTGCTGATGGAGGTTATCCACCTGTGCAAGGTGAATGTTTTCAAACTGGTTGTGATGATGGGAACATTCGCCCTCGCCATGGCATTTGCGGGCAATGACCTCGTCAACTTCATCGGTGTGCCTATGGCTGGTCTTGACTCGTTCGTGGACTTCACCACCAACGGCAGTGGCGACCACGATGCCTTCATGATGACTTCGCTCATGACATCTGCCAAGACTCCGTTCCTCTATCTTATGATGGCGGGAGTAATAATGATTATTGCCATGGCCACATCCAAGAAGGCTCAGAACGTGGTGAAGACCAGTGTCGATCTTGCACGTCAGGATGAGGGCGACGAGATGTTCGGTTCATCGCGTGCCGCACGCAGTATCGTGCGTGGAGCACAGGATGCAGGTGAGTTTATGAACAGGGTGGTGCCACGTGGTTTCTTCAAGTGGCTCGACACCCGATTCCGCAAGGAGGATGCCATACTTGCCGACGGTGCCGCCTTCGACGTGGTGCGTGCTGCGGTGAATCTCGTGCTCGCCTCAGTGCTTATTGTCATTGGTACTACATACAAGTTGCCGTTGTCAACCACATACGTCACATTTATGGTGGCAATGGGTACATCGCTCGCCGACCGTGCCTGGAGCCGTGAGAGTGCTGTGTTCCGTGTCACCGGAGTGCTCTCCGTCATCGGTGGATGGTTTATCACTGCCGGCGTGGCATTCGGTATCTGTGCCATTGTCTGTCTGATAATGTATTTCGGCGGTTTCGTGGCTATGTTTATCTTTATGGCTGTTG
>JBJEAV010000203.1:0-2730 GCA_051869395.1 Prevotella sp. | reverse complement strand
TGTCTGATAATGTATTTCGGCGGTTTCGTGGCTATGTTTATCTTTATGGCTGTTGTGGTTTTCCTCCTCATACGCAGCAACATACAGTATAAGAACAAGAAGGCGGGAGAGAAGAACGACGATGTGTTCCGCCTGATGATGCGCACCAAGGACCCGGAGATTGTGCTCGACCTCCTTATGAAGCATGTATCGCGCACTCAGTCGTTCGTCTGCAACTTCGCCCTGTGCAAGTATAACAAGATACTCGACTCGCTCATCTCCGAAGACCACCGCGCCATGTCCAAGCTCCTCAAGGAACTGAAGGGCGAACAGGTGGAACTCAAGAAATACCGCCGCAAGGAGTTGCTCGCCCTGCGCCGTGTGCCCCAGAACGTGGCTTTGGAGCGCAACACATGGTATCACCTCGGTGCCAACAGCGACCAGCAGTTCATCTACTGTCTGCGCCGTATGCTCGACCCGATTAAGGAGCATGTGGATAACAACTTCAATCCGATGCCCGAAAAGCTCGTTATGGAGTTTGACCCTGTGCGCGAGAAGATAGCCGAACTGATGAAGCGCACCTCGGCGATGCTCTCCACCGGACGATTCAACGAATACGACGAAGTGCTCTCGCAGGCTGAAGAACTCAAGGACCGCTTGTCGTCGGTGCGCAAGCATCATTACGACCGTATGCAGAAGTCTGCCGACGCCAGTACGATGAAGATAGACCTCGTGTATATCAACATCCTGCAGGAGAGCCAGGAAATGCTCAGCGTGATGCGCCATCAGCTAAGGGCTGCCAACAGGTTCTACGGGAATAATTGAGCGGAGATATAATCCATTATTTGGGAGTTAAGGTGTTAAGGAGTTAACACCTTAACTCCCCTTTTAATGTTCAATTTTTCGCATAAAATAGTCTTAAAGTAATAATTAACATTGATAAAAGGTATAGGAAAAATAAAATAGGTTAAAAAGTTTTTGTATTTCAATAATAATAGTTACCTTTGTACCCAACTATAAAAAACAATAGTGCACTTTTATATGATAGTTGCAATAAAAAGGGCTAAAAGGTTCTCGCCAAATTCCGAGGACAAGGATGCCCGAATATTAGAAAGTTTGTGCGGCCTACTAAAACGTAGCGGGTTTGACGTCAGTGTGGTAGATGAGGACGGTTTCCGTCTTCACGATGATGCTGATGCCTATATTTCCATGGCCCGCTCCGAAGAGGCTTTGCAGGAACTTCGCAAGGCCAAAGTACCCGTAATTAATTCCCCCAAGTCTGTGCTTTATGGTTGCCAAAACAGGATGTTGCAATACGCCTTTTTGCGTCAACGTGGTTTCCAGGTGCCTGAAGACAGGGGCAACGACGGATATTGGATAAAGAAGAACAATGGCTACTCGGAATGTGAAGAGGATGTGGTGTTCGCTCCTGATGCCAAGTCGAGGGATATCGAAGTGACTAAGATGAAACTGCGCGGAATAGCCAATCCTTGTGTATGTGCCCATGTCAAGGGCGACCTCATCAAGTTCTATGGCGTTTCGGACACACAGTTCTTCCGCTACTATTATCCCGATGACGACGGTGAGATGAAATTCTCGAATAACGGGCATAACGGTGTGCCAAAGCATACACCTTTCGACGAATATGAGTTTATGTATGAGGCAAATGCAGTGGCAAATGCCCTTGAACTCGATTTCTATGGAGGCGACTGTATCGTCACAGATGACGGAGAGAGGGTGTATATCGATATCAACGACTGGCCAAGCTATTCGCGATGCTATATGGATGCCGCTCAGAACATGGCGGTGAAGGTGATACAAAAACTGCATCACGGCGACCTCGACGAACTGCGGGACAAGATTGAGAGCGGATACTTCGAGGGTATAATCTTCGACTATGGAGGCACGCTCGACTCCGACGGAATGCACTGGGGCAAGCGCATCTGGCATGCTTACCAGATAAATGGAGTGCCTGTGGATGAGGCTCTCTTCCGTGATGCCTACGTACATGCGGAGCGCACACTTGGCAAGAATCCAATCATCAAGCCAGGACACGATTTCTCGGATACGCTCAGCATAAAACTGGACATCGAACTGGAATATATCCAGCAGCATATTGAGGGTTTCGACCCCGAAAAGTGGCATGATGCCATACTCGACACACTGATACTCGGCACAGTGGAATCAACAAACCTGTCTAATGAAGTCCTGAGGGAATTGTTCGGCGAGTATGTTGATAAAGGCAAGACCGTGCTTGTCAGCAATTTCTATGGCAACATAAGGTCAGTGCTCGAAGAATTCAATTTGGATGACAGTTTCAGTCATATCATCGAGTCGGCAGTGGTGGGAGTGCGCAAGCCTGACCCCGAGATTTATCGCATTGGACTCAGGGCATTGGGAGTGAAAGACCCCTCGAAGGTGCTCGTCATTGGCGACAGCTACGACAAGGACATCATACCAGCCCATGAGATAGGATGCAAGACCCTCTGGTATATGGGTGAGGGATGGACTCCCGACATACCCCGTGGCGAAAAGGCCGACTGGGCGATGACCACATGGTTTGATGTGTGGAGAGGAATATAAAGGAAATAATTATTATAAACAAACAATAAAAAGAAATTGTAATGAAGCAAACTAATGTAAAGCCGGCTGACGGCAAATTAGGTATCATGGTTGTAGGCTGCGGAGCAGTGGCTACAACATTCATGACAGGTGTCCTTATGACACGTCGCGGACTTGCAAAGCCCGTAG
>JBJEAV010000202.1:0-2611 GCA_051869395.1 Prevotella sp. | reverse complement strand
TTGGGCAGAGTGCCAAGATGAAGTCGGGTGGATGTTACCGGCATGCGCTTCAGCAGGTGTCCGTCGGTGGAGTAGATACTGAGGTTGCAGCCAACGGCATCCTTACCTACTTCAAGTGTGCCATTGGAAGAGTCGTAACGAATCTCGGGCTGTATCATCCGGATAGTGTTAATGCCGGTGGTGAAGTCATTGCTCAACTGCTCGCCCATCAGTTCGCAGAGATATACTTCAAGAGCGGTGTAGCCTTCGGTATTCATACGGTTTTGGTCTGCCTCCCCAGGATTCAACCCGTTCTTGCTCTCCCACTCGTCGGGCATGCCGTCTCCATCCGTGTCAACGGGAGAGGAATAGTCGGTGGAATAGGCATAGAATCCCTCGGCGTCATTCTCGGTGTCGATGATTCCCTTGCCGGCACCGGTAGTCGCTCCGCCATACAGGCATGTGCCGCTGAGCACCTCTTTGGCAATACGTTGCTCAATCTTGTCGCGGTTGACGGTTCCTGCATGATTGACCACATCGTCGTATGCCTCCTTGGCAGTGGCAATGTCTTCCAGCATATAGCGTTCGGGCAGATAGCGGCTCCTGCCCCCGTCAATTGTATATTTATTATAAGGAGTGGCAGTTACGATGCGCTCATCAACACGGATGTCGCCCAATGTGTATGTCTCCACGCCCACAGCCTTCCAGTTGTCGGCAGTGGCAGCGTCATTTCCCTCCATCACATTGCCGTTGACATACCACTTGGCGGGAGCCCACGATGTGGCACCGCTACGGGCATAGCTCGACACGAGGAACTTGCAGTCGGATGCCGGGGCAATCTTTCCGGGTTTGTAGTAGTTGTTGATAAAGTTGCACTCATGCACTGAGTTCTCACCGTTGTATTGGTTGATGTCGGCAGTGTTCTCGCCTCCATAGACTCCACTTGCCCCGAAGTTATAGTTCACGTTGTTGGCATATTCCATAAACACCACATAGTCATCGCCACGCGCACCGTTGAATCGGGGACTGCGTGACTTGTTGTGTGCCAGAAGGTTGTGGTGATATGTGGCTGGCGAACCGCCCCACTGCGAACCGTAGCCGCGGGCACCCTTAGAATGTCCGGCATTGTAGAGACCCTCATGCACCATACTGTATTGCACGGTGAGGAAATGACTGTCCTGGGTGTTCATGTTCTCTTCCACCGACCATCCGAAGACGCAATGGTCGAAGATGAAGTTGCTACAGTTCTCCACTCCGCAAGCCTGGTCTTCGAGCACTTGGCCGGATATGTTCTTCGCACCGCTGCGGAAACGCACATTGCGCACGATGAAGTTCTGCGAACCGCCGAAGTTCACCTTGTTGCGCGAAATCACTATACCCTCTCCCGGAGCAGTTTGTCCCGCCAATGTCCAGTCGGCACGCTTCACTGCCAACGGTTCCTTCAGCTGAATCTCTCCACTGACGGCAAAGACAACGGTGAGCGGTTCGTCGGGATATTGTGCGAAAGCCCAGCGCAGTGTTCCCTTCTGCTTGGCGTCATCTTCGAGCGAAGTCACAGTCACCACCTTGCCGCCGCGTCCTCCTGTGGCATACTTTCCGAAGCCCTGGGCAGTGGGGAATGCCTGCAGTCCGTAAGGAGCGTCAGTTTCAGGATTGTCTCCACCCGGGTTGTCTTCACCATTGCCGAGGTCGCTTGGTTCGCCAATGTCTCCCACAGGATGTTCTGTGGCGTATTGTGCCTGTTCGTCGGTGATTTCATTACCGAAGATCTGTATTTTGTGTACGCGTGATGCCTGCTGCATCGCCATGGGGTCGATGGCTACACCGAAGGGGGAAGTGCCTTCGGGAGTGGTCTGTACCAATGTAGTGTTGTCATCCCCGTCCCACACACGCCATCGCAGCGACACGTCATGAGCGTCAATCACGTTCTCCATGAAATATCCCTGGTCGCTGAATACGGTATAACCAGCCTTATGCTTGTTGGAACCCATCCATACCAAGGGTTTCCAATCGCCGTCACCTATTTTAATATCACACTTTATACCTCTTCCCCACGAAGTGGAAGACCACGACCATTGCACTCGCTCTACGTAGGGGATATGGTCAATCTCCATCCAACCATGGGCGCTCACCTTAGTCTGTGTAGCCTCGTCCATAATAGCCTGTCCGCGGCAGAACTGCACAAAGCCGGCCTCACCGTATATGGGATTGTTCTTGGCATCATACTGTATGTTGTCCTCCAGATGTTTAGTATGTCCTGCCACAGTCCAGTTGTTTCTTGTCGTTGCACTGTTGCCCGCTGCGCTTTCGCCCAAATAATATTGGCGGCAGAATGCGGCAGTGGCTCCGGCATAGCCATTATAACTCTTCTTGTTGGCGAATGTGCAGTTGTGGAACAGCACGGGATATGTCACCTTGGTGTCGCCGTTGGCAGGCACCCGCAACACGGCATTAACGTATGCCCCGTCGGCATATTCAGGACAGTCCTTGCCAGTTTGTCCGGTCCAAGTCTGTCCGGGCCACATCTCATCGCTGAAGTTAATGTCAATCACCTTAGGATAAGTGGATGCGTTGCTCCACTCGGCAACCACCGACTTGGGGTCGAGGCTACCCTCGATTTCCGCTTGTGCCG
>JBJEAV010000201.1:0-2615 GCA_051869395.1 Prevotella sp. | reverse complement strand
CTCCATCGAGATAGGATTGCCATTGTCAACACCTACAATCCTTCCGCCCTCAACCTCGAAGAACACCTGGTCCTCGGCTCTCGGACATAGATTGCCGTCCTTATCCACCACCTCTACAGTGATGAACGCGAGATTATCCCCATTGGGATTATTCCCGAAACGCCCCCTGTCGGATGTCAGTCGCAGAGCAGCGGGCTGACCGGCAGTGCGTATCACCTTCTCAGCAACGACTTTTCCGTCCTTGCGGGCCACAGCCTTCACCTCTCCCGGTTCAAACTTAACCCTCCACACGAGATGATACTCATGCGAGTCCTTCTTAGCCTTCACCCCCTGCGAGCGTCCGTTGATAAACAGTTCCACCTCGTCGGCATTGTTATAATAGCACCACATGTCAATCTCCTGACCGTCAAGCCAGTTCCAATGTGGGAAGAGATGCAATACCTGCTTGTCCGTCCACTCGCTCTGATACATGTAATAAGAGTCCTTGGGGAATCCCGCCAAGTCGATTATTCCGAAGTAACTGCTTCGGGCGGGGAATCCGTAGGGCGTAGGCTCACCGATATAGTCGAATCCTGTCCATATAAACTGTCCGCCCACATAGTCGTTGTGCTTCACCACATCCCACGTCTCCTCGTGAGTCGAACTCCACGATGCGTGCATGTTGTCGTATGCCGAACACTGGAACGACGGGTCCTGATATGGCAGCCACCACTCCACCGGGGCGGTATATACCTTGTCGCTCGGCATCATGTAGAACCCGCGCGTCTGCAGTGCCGACACACTCTCCGAGAAGATGAACGGCTGTCCGGGGAAGTTCTTCGGCACATCCTTCACCCACTGATGATGGTAGTTGAATCCTATGATGTCCAATGCACCACTCTTGAAGAGATGGTTGTTTGGGTCAGGCTCGTTGCATCCGGCTGTTATCGGGCGAGTAGTGTCGTATCGGCGCACGATGTTGCAAAGATTGCGGGTAAGTATTGAGTTGACGCTCAGCTCCTCACCGTGTGCGAGGGTAGATGCGTCATGACCTGCATTAAGTATAAGGTTTGCCTGCTCGGCTGTCAGGTTGTCAGCATCTGCCGACGACCACTGTTCGAGCACCTCGTTGCCGATGCTCCACATGAGTATAGATGGATGGTTGCGGTCGCGAAGCACGAGGTCGGTGAGGTCGCGCTCTGCCCACTCGTCGAAGAATCGGGCATAGTCGTTCTGGGTCTTGCGGCGGCGCCACATGTCGAATGACTCGTCCATAACGATGAGTCCCATAGTGTCGCACATGGCGAGAAGTTCGGGAGCGGGAGGATTATGCGAGCATCGCACTGCGTTTGTGCCCATCTCCTTCAGTATGCGCAACTGGCGGTGGAGTGCGTCCTCGTTGATGGCGGCACCAAGGCAACCGAGGTCGTGGTGCTGGCATACTCCGTTGATTTTCATCGACTTGCCATTAAGAGAAAAGCCCTTAACGGCATCAAACTTAAACGTGCGGAATCCCGTAGTTGTCTCGTATGTGTCAATCACCTTGCCGTTCTGCTCTATCGTGGTTATCACCTTATATATATACGGGTGCTCGCACGACCATAGCTGTGGGCGGGAGACTTTAACCTGTGACGACGAACTGACATTCGTCGCACGGGGACTGACGGACATTTTCTTTGTTGTGCTGCCTACGGGCTTGCCGTTGGGGGCGAGGATTGTGTTTTTTATTATGACGGATTGGGTGGCAGCGGTGGTGTTGTCTATCTGCACCGTGATGGCAACGGTGCCGCTGCTTGCCTTTTCATTCTTTATGTCGGCAACAACGTGTGTTCCCCAATGGGCTACGTGAACCGGGGCAGTCTTGTTGAGCCACACATGACGATATATTCCGCATCCGCTGTACCATCGGCTGTTGGGCTGGTCGCTGTTATCCACTCGCACTGCCACCACGTTCTTGCCGCCAAATTTGAGATAAGGAGTAAGGTCATAGCGGAATGAACTGTAGCCGTAGGGTCGCTGACCGAGCAGCTTGCCGTTAATCCACACCTTGGCATTCATATACACGCCATCGAAGTCGATGTAGAACTGCTTTCCCTCGTCAGCCTTATCCACATTGAATGTCTTGCGATACCAACCGATACCGCCGGGCAGTGCACCGCCGCTATTGCCCGACGGGGCTGAAGCCGAGAAGTCGCCCTCGATAGCCCAGTCGTGTGGCACATTGAGCGTGCGCCACTTGCTGTCGTTATACTCCGGTGCCGACATCTGCACTGAGTCTGCGAGTGCAAATCGCCATCCCTTGTCAAAGTTAATTCTCTCGCGGGCATTTGCTCCGCAAGCGATGGCCACCAAGGCCAAGAGTGATATTAATTTCTTCTTCATAAAAGTTATTATATATTCCGTAAGATTGGTCATTGTTCATAATCTGACTGCAAAGATACGAAAAATATCCCAAACACAATGTATAATATGTTATTTTTTTATTCCTAAATTACAAAATACATATTTTTTCGGCAACCCTTTCTATACCAATTGCCCTATTCAGATGTCAACTGATTGCCCTATTCAGATGTCAACTGAATGCCCTATTCAGATGTCAACTGATTGCCCTATTCAGATGTCAACTGATTGCCCTA
>JBJEAV010000200.1:0-2615 GCA_051869395.1 Prevotella sp. | reverse complement strand
TAATGACATGTCAAAAAATACAGAAGACGCAAGCGGAACTACGAAGGACAAACGTGAACTGGTGGAAATAAAACCCCTGACACCACAGGAAGCGAAATCCTTCCACTACGAACTGAACAAAAAGACGACTGATGACCTTGTAGCCATGGCAGAACCATACTTGGGATTATTAGGCAGATACCGTTTCTTTTCTCTTGACAAGGAAGGGCAGCAGCAGCCTGTGCCTGAAATAGAGAAGATGAAAAGCAACAACCGCAAACTGAAGAAGGACTGGGTTGCGTTTCTCTCTCTCTTCATGTTCGGGAAAAATTCAGGCGTATTGACCAAGGACTTACCCTATAAATGTAACTGTCTGTTGCACCGTATATTGGAGAACTACTATGTGCCTGAAGACGAGGCGGAAAAACTGTTTGGCGGGGAGATATTTGACACAAAAACCCGATACAGCTGGTATTACAACAAGAAAATCGACAAAACCCTACAGCCCTGGGTAAGAGAACAACGTGGTCTCAAGAGAGGCAGTATGTTTTTTTATGAACACATATACTACCTGTACCTCAAGGAAAGGCCTTTGTATGCATCACTTTTACAGAAACTGATGCCTGAGATGTCGATACCCGAGGGATACAGCGAACTGCCCGAGGAAGCGGCATCAATGAAAAGGTATGACTGCGAATCACAGATCTTTTCACTCCTTCCCGCCCTTGACGCGTTATACGACTCCAACAAGATTGAGATTGGAGAAAAGAAAATGTCGGTAACAGTAGTAAAAAGGGCGGCAAAACTGATATCCCTGCCTGAGTTTTACGAAAAGTCGGACAAAGTGCCTGATAATCTTGCACTCACATACTTGTTAGGGGCATATTGCATCTATCGCGACAATTTCCAAGTTGCAGAATTACCTGAAGATGCTGTCACCACCATACTCGAGGCCATGTCCGACAACGAAGGACAATTGCCATATATCCTCCTGCCACATATCAAGGGGTTTAAGGTCAGGTATATGGAATGCAACATGTCGGAGAATTTAATTATCAATATTAACAAAACCCTAAAGAAATACCACGACCGGGGATGGATAGACGTGGAGAAACTGTGTTATCAGACAAGGGCAATCACTAACGACGCCGACAGGGACAGCCTGATATTCCCTTATGAATTCGACAGCATGGGACTGGAATCGTCATTTATTAAAGACCAGCTCACACTGTACGACATTATCACCAGTATCACTTATCCTTTCATAAAGGCTTACCTCTCGATGCTCGCCACTGTAGGCATAGTTGAATTAGTGTATGACGACTCGACGGAGACAATGAGCCACTCGTATTTCGACGGAATGAAATACGTGAGACTCACTGAACTTGGCAAATATGCCTTGGACATAACCCAGAAATATGAGCGCAAGAAGGGAGAGGAAATTCAATATTTTGAACTTGACAACAATAGCCTTGTCATCACCTCGCTCGTGGACAACAATCCATACGTGAACATCCTCGACGGATTGGCTACACGCATATCCGCCAACATGTTCAGGGTGAGCAGTGCGTCGTTCCTTGCCAACTGCGAGAAGAAGTCAGACGTGGAATACAACATCGAACTGTTCCGCAGATACGTGTGTGACAAACCATCTGCAAACTGGGAGACATTCTTCGCCTCACTGCTCGCCCAATGCACCCCGCTGAAAGGTCCTGGCACGAAATACTCCCTGCTTCAGCTCCCTCCCAAAAACAAGGAACTGCAACGCATATTCGCCACCGACGCGGAGTTGCGCGAGTATATCCTAAAGGCCGAGAAATACATCGTGCTCGTTGAGACGGACAAGAAGGACAAGGTGAAGACCATCCTCAAGAAATACGGATATATAATATAATCAGATATGAAGAAAACTACCTTACTGCTACTAACAGCATTGTGCATTGCCCTCGGCACTGACGCCGCAACGGGCAAGTATCGTCAGAAACTGACATTCGACCGCGACTGGTATTTCAGGCTCTGCAAGGACCACGAGGAGGTGAAACGTGTGCTTAACTCATTGGACGTGCAGGATGTGAGGCTCGGGGAAACGGGAAAGAAAGCGGAGAAAACAAAAGTGACGCACGACACCGAACCGGAACAGGCTCAGGTGACGGCAAGCGAAGTGACCCAGGCTACCGCTAAAGCAGGAGTCGGGGACGGGGTGTTCCGTGCAGTTAACGTGCCGCACGACTGGAGCATCGAACTGCCGTTTGACCCACAGATGGGAGGCTCGGCGGGGTATCTCGCCGGGGGACAGGGTGTGTATTACAAGGATTTTGTATTGCCATCTTCGGTGAGGAAGTTCGGAAGGATTGACGTGGTGTTCGACGGGGTTTATCACAGGGCCACCGTATGGATTAACGGACATAGGCTCGGGCATCATGTCTATGGTTATACGGGATTCTCGTTTGACATCTCACCTTATATAAATATAAAGGGGAAGAACAGGATTGTTGTGCATGTTGACAGGGAGGAGCAGTCGCGATGGTACACTGGCTCGGGAATATACCGTCACGTGTGGATTACGGTGCGGGGCAATGAGCATATCAAGGAGAACGGGGTCTTTGTGCAGGCAAAGGGCGACGGGAGCGTCTTTG
>JBJEAV010000199.1:0-2617 GCA_051869395.1 Prevotella sp. | reverse complement strand
TTTAGGAATGTTCTTCCGCAGGTGTTTGCCAATCGTACTGACTTGCAATCTGACGTTTGGCAGAGCGACGTGACCTTCGAGCGCGGTCATCTGTATTTGGTGGAGGCAGCCAGCGGTCAGGGCAAGAGCACGTTTTGCAGTTATGTTGTGGGCTATCGCAATGATTACACTGGTCAGGTGTTGTTTGACGATACAGATACCCGCAGGATGAAACTTGGCCAGTGGATAGAGATGCGCAAGTCGCATATTAGTCATCTCTTCCAGGAACTGCGCCTCTTCCCCGAACTCACTGCGATGGAGAATGTGGAGATTAAAAACAAGCTCACGGGATTCAAGACCCGCAATCAAATAGAACAATGGTTTGAGATGCTTGGCATAGCCGACAAGATGGACTCCAAGATCGGGCGTATGTCGTTCGGTCAGCAGCAGAGGGTGGCTCTCATCCGCTCGCTTGTGCAGCCATTCGACTTCCTGCTCGCCGACGAACCGATAAGCCATCTCGACGACGACAACTCGCGCATTATGGGCGAGATAATGATGCAGGAGGCGAAAAGCCAGGGAGCGGGAGTGATAGTGACGAGCATAGGCAAACATATTGACTTGAACTACGAAAGGGTATTAAGGTTATGAATCTCGTATGGAAACTACTGCGCCAGCACATCAGTGTGCCGCAGTTCATAGGCTTTTTCTTCGCCAATCTCTGCGGTATGCTCATCGTGCTGTTGGGATTCCAGTTCTATCGCGACGTGTTGCCCGTGTTCACCCAGAGCGACTCGTTCATGGGAGCTGAATACGTCATCGTAAGCAAGAAGATAAACGCAGGCAACACGCTCTCGGGACGCGACAACTCGTTTGCCTCCTCCGACGTGCAGGACATTGAGGAACAGCCCTTCGCCGACAAGGTGGGCAAGTTCACATCCACTGAATATAAGGTGGCTGCCCGAATGGGTATCAACGGCACTCCCGTGCTGTCCTCCGAACTGTTCTTTGAGAGCGTGCCCGACGGTTTTGTGGATGTCTCGCTCGACAAGTGGCAATGGAAGGAAGGCGACAACACGGTGCCAATCATCCTGCCGCGCACATATATTGCCATGTATAACTTCGGTTTCGCCCACAACCATTCGCTGCCGAAAATCAGTGACGGTCTCGTGGGGATGATCGACTTCAAGATATTCATCCACGGCAACGGCCGTCAGGACGAGTACAAGGGTAGGGTGATAGGATTCTCCTCGCGTCTCAACTCCATCCTCGTGCCGCAGGCATTCATGGACTGGAGCAACGCCACATACGCGCCGGGTGAAAAGAGCGACCCAACGCGACTCATTGTGGAAGTGGCAAATCCCGCCGACGAGCGTATAGCCAAGTATATAGATGAAAACGGACTCGACACCGAGAACAATAATCTCGATGCCGAGAAGACCACGTATTTCCTCAAGATGGTGGTTATGCTCGTGATGGCGATAGGTCTCGTCATCTCCGTGTTGAGTTTCTATATACTGATGCTCAGCATATACCTGCTTGTGCAGAAGAATGCCTCCAAGCTCGAGAACCTGCTGCTCATAGGCTATGGCCCGTCGCTTGTGGCAATGCCATATCAGTTGCTCACCATCGGTCTCAATCTCGTGGTGCTCGTGATAGCCTGGGCGGTGTTGGCAGCGCTTCGCGGATATTATATGGAGGTGGTGGAGACGCTTTTCCCCGACATTGACGAGGGCAGCATGATGCCTTCTATAGCGGTGGGACTTGCTCTCTTCGCCATGATATCGGTGATAAATGTCATCGCCGTGCGCCGTAAGGTGATGTCTCTGCGTGGTGCTAATGATAAGAGTTAATAATTAAAGAAGACAGTTATTATGAACAGACTATTCGCATTGGTGATTTCAGCCTCATGTGCATTGGGTGCAGCGGCTGTAGAGATTAAGGATGTGTTTTCGGCGATGCCCGATTCGGTGTTGCCTACGCTCACCCGCAACAACCGTCTCGATATGGTGGATTTCATAGCGTCGGGAATGAAAGCCGAGGTGAATGATGTCTTCGACGGCAAGGTAACCCTCGACACCCTCACCGCCGACTATCTCCATCTCACTCTCAGCGAGGCAGTGAAGGTTGAGATGAAACTGCTGCCGTCGTCGGAGTCACTTGCCGACACGTCCGACTGTGTGGTGTGTGTTGTGATGACATACGGCGTGAAACCCAAGGAGAGCAGTGTGCGTATGTTCACGTCCAAATGGTCGCCCTTGCCCGTTCCCGACGTTTTTCGTGACGGAAATGTGGCAATATTGTCACCATCCTCAACCTCTCTCACGCTTCAGCCCGTGGAGTTGATAGAGTATCGTGAGGACGGAGAGGAAAAACAACAGAAAGACGACGAATTTCTGTTAACGACTTTTAAATGGGGTGGGAGAGAGTATAATAATAATTAAAAATACAATATTTATTCCGCGTTTAGAGTTATATTATGAAAAAAAACTGTAATTTTGTACAGTGTTTTTCATGGTATTAGATTATTAAGGTTAATAAAGGACGGTCGATCGAGAGATTAGCCGTCTTTTTTATTTCTTATAAATTAACAATTATTTTCTAAATAACTAACTTCATTTAGATTATTTTTTGTACC
>JBJEAV010000198.1:0-2623 GCA_051869395.1 Prevotella sp. | reverse complement strand
TTGTACCCCGACCGAGAATCGAACTCGGATCTAATCTTTAGGAGAGACTTGTTCTATCCATTGAACTATCAGGGCAGCAAAACCACAGAATACTGGCTTTGTTGGTGCAAAGGTACTACTTTTTTGTGAAAAGACAAAAATAATTTGGGATTATTTTACGCATTATGTTGATTTAACATTTTTTACGCCATATAGAATAAACATTTGGAGGTATAATACGTCTTATTTAAGTTATGAAAAGACTAAGTATTATATTATTCGCCCTGATGATTGCCATAACAATGGCAGCCCAGGGTATAGTGAAAGGACGTGTGGCCGACAAACTCACCAACGAGAACGTGCAGTTTGTTAATGTCACTGTGACTAATGCCGCCACGGGAAAGATGGCTAAAGGCGCCATCACAGATGCCGACGGAGCCTTCAAGATTGAGGGTCTCGCCGACGGCAAGTATAATCTCACCGTCTCGTTTGTGGGATATAAGACTGTGGGAAGGCAGTTCACCATTTCCAAGGAACACAGACAGCAGAACTTCACCATTATATATATATCCGAGGACACGAAGATGCTGAAGGAAGTGGAGGTGACGGGACAACGCTCGCAACTGAAACTTGAAGTAGATAGAAAATCATTCAGTGCCGACCAGATTATAGCTGCGGCAGGAGGTTCGGCAAGCGACTTGCTCGAGAATATTCCATCCGTGGAGGTATCTACCGACGGCGAGATTTCGCTTAAAGGCAACTCGAGTGTGGAGGTATGGATAAACGGCAAGGCAAGCGGACTCACCTCCGACAACCGCGGCGAGATACTTCAGCAGATACCTGCCGAGAGCATCGAGCGAGTGGAGGTAATCGACAACCCGAGCGCAAAGTTCAGTGCTGAAGGAAGTGCCGGCATCATCAACATCATACTGAAGCGCGACCGCAAGGCTGGATATTATGGTTCTGTGCGCACGGGTGTGAACAGTCGTGGAGGATATAATGCCGGCGGCAATATCAACTATTCAAGCGGCACCCTCGACGCCTTTGCCAACATCGGTTATCGCCGCAGGAAAAACAAGGGCGGTTCGGAGAGCCAGCAGACATACCTCGACTCGCAACGCTACCAGAACTACGAGAGCGAGAGCAACCGCGGAGGCAAAAACCTCTTCATGCGTGGAGGACTGACATGGCACGCCACCGGGAAAGATGACATTTCACTGTCAGGAATGGGAATGTTCGGCAAGCGCGAGGACTCGTCGTTCACCCCATATCACTACGGCATATTAGGTAATGCCCACGATGACTATGTCATGTCGCGACTCACCGACGGAGGCGGCGACATGCGCATGATGAACATCGAGGGAGGATACACACATAACTTCTCAGACAAACACAAGATAGACCTCAGTGTGTCGCACAACAAATGGAAGAGCGACGACAACAACTACTATCGCGACTCAACCGACTGGACAGCCGACGACATCCCGACAACATATTCCTACCAATACCGACCGATGTTCATCAACAACAGGTCGTGGGAGGTGAAACTTGAATATGAAAACCAAATCAACGACAAGTGGAAGATAGAAGCCGGATATAACGGAAACTTCAACCACGAGAACACTCCGCAGGAGTCATGGACCGACGACTCATGGGCAGGAACGAACCCGACGGAAGACAAGTCATACTTCAACCGGTTTATATATGACAACAACATACATGCCTTCTACGGCACTGTCACCACAAACATCGGAAAGTTGGGAGTAATGGCAGGACTGCGAGGCGAATACTGGAAGGTGGATACAGAGAGCTACGACTGGGATCAGGAGCACGACGCCACTAAGAGGGACAAACCGTTCAAGAAGGACTACTTCGAACTATTCCCCAGCCTCTTCCTCAACTACCAGTTGACGGAGACATCACAGTTGCAGCTCAACTACACCCGCCGCTTGCGCCGCCCGTGGGGAGGTGAGCTTAACAGCTTCAAGAACACGAGGGACGCGTCGATGATATCATTCGGTAATCCCGAACTGACACCAGAGTTCACCAACTCCTTCGCACTCAACTTCCTCAAGACATGGGCGGAACACACGCTGTCGTTCGGCAGTTACTACCGTCCCACAACGGATGTCATCCAGCGCATATCATGGAACGACAACGGAGTGATGTACTCCACCAACAAAAACGTGGCAAAGAGTCAGAGAGCGGGTGTAGAGCTTATCCTCAAGGACAAGTTCTTCCGTATGCTCGACCTCACAACCACTGTGAATGCCTATTATTATAAACTGGAAGGTTTCGATTATGAGATTAACGGACAGACCATCACCGGCAAACCCGACGAGAACTTCTCGTGGGACGCACGAATAATGGCGAGCCTCATCCTGCCCTACGACATATCCATACAGATAACGGGCAACTACAACTCGAAGCGAGTAATCACCCAGGGATACCGCAAACCGAGTTTCGGCCTTGACTTCGGACTTCGCAAGTCATTCTTCAACAAGGCGCTCACCCTTGCCGTCAACTGGCGCGGTGCGTTCAACACCCGCAAGTGGGAAAGCTACACCGCCAACGACACCTTCGAGCGATATCAGAAGATGTGGCGCAGCCAGCACGTGAACGTCAATATCTCATGGAACTTCGG
>JBJEAV010000197.1:0-12095 GCA_051869395.1 Prevotella sp. | reverse complement strand
TAAAATCGCAATACATAATTTTTTGTTTCTCATTTTGTTGAATTTAAGTTAATTACATACTAAAGAATTACGTTGCAAAGGTAGTCAATTTATCTATCATAATCAAGAAAATGAGCAATAACATTATAATAATAATGCTCAAACGATTACTCCAATATTTACCTAAAAAAGATTAAAAAAAGGTATCCTTTTTCTTTTCATTACGTATCAACCACTATAAATTGCATAGAGAGGTATGCAACAACAAGGGGACCCACTCGTGAGTCCCCTTGTTGACACCAAATTCCTATCAATAAACCAACTCAAATAATGATCAATACTATTTCTTTATCTTTGCCATATGCTCACTTTGTTCTTTCTCATCCTGCATCATACGTTGATGGTCCTTGCTGACTTCTCCGTATTCATCTTCAGATATACCATATTTCTTAAGTATGGCTTCGAGAACTTCTATTTTCTTCGGGTCGTTGTCTTGCCTTGCATATTTCAGATTAGTGACAAGCGACTTGGCAGACCTCCTATATACCGCCTGGGCATAACGGAGCGACAGTTCCTGAGCCTTGAAAGATGAGCGTTGAGACTGTCCGCCCCAATTGGCTGCCACGGAAGCTGCCTCACGACCAATCTTCAGTATTTCGGGGTCTTGTGTGTCGTTAGCGTAAATCACATCGCTGAGGGCAGACATCATCACTACATATTCACGAGCAGGCTGACGGAACATGCCAGCCTCATCCTCACTATTTCCATTGAACTTCTTCTTCAATGACAAATAGAAATCGATGGTTTTCTGTCCTGACACATTCAACATAGCCTCCCATCGTTGGAGGATGGAGAGTGTGTCGAGCGGCATTTGTTCAAGAAGATAGAGAGCACGGTCGTAGTGCTTATCGCCCAACAATCTGTCAACGGTAGGCACGTCGGCCTTTATGCCTTGACGAGGAGCTATATCCATTATCCATGCGGCAAGAGCAATGTCGCCGGCAGTTCCGGGTGACCATGAGTCCCACCTTCCACGGATAATTCCATCGCCGTCAATGATGACAGTTGTAGGATGACCGGCATCTATACTCTTGGCACAAGCATCGGCAGCCTTACCGGGAGCGGTGGTAGGAAAGCCGATATTCTTTTCTTTCCAAAAGGTGCCGGGGACATATCCCTTGTTGACGAGTTTCTCGTCGGCATCCACTCCGATTATTTGCACGTTGGCATATTCATCGCTGTGTTTCACCATAACCGAATCGAGGTCAACACATAACAGGCGGCAACCGCCGCACCATGTAGCCCAATAGGTGAGCACCACGGTCTTGCCTCGCAAGGCCTTGCTACTTAGCGATTTGGAGAAAGAGAACTCTGGCATTGGAGTTCCTAACTGTGATTTTGCATCCGTAATGGACATCTTGCACCAATTGTTTGAATACTTCTCCATGTATCGATTCATCGCCTCGAAATCTTGGGCAAACACTGTCGATACAAATGTCCCTACAAATGCTATAATAAATATAAACTTCTTCATTGTATTCTGTTAGTTTGGGATTCCCCCCACCGGGGGGTAGGGGGCTTACTCTTTTATTTCATAATCAATTATATGCTCAACAGGCGGCAGACACATAGTATCATCGCAAGCCTGATAGCTCACCTTTATCTTCACAATCATTGGCTCGTTGCTTCGTGAATTGCGGAAGAGATACTGCATGAATTTCTGCTCACCGAAATACATCGTGCCATCACCTATATAGGGGGTACAGAGTGTACCATTACAAGCAAGACCTTTGGGAGGGATAATCTCCACCTTTGTAGGTAACATTCCCTGGGCTTGTGTCGCAGGTTTGTCGGCATAGCCATGCCATCCGTCCTTGAATTTCAGGAAGACGCTGAGCTGATATGTGCCATTGCGCTTTATACATTCCACACGATAGGTCATTGGTTCGTTGGCATCGCCATCGGCGAAAGCCGCAGTGGACTTCGGTTTAGGCAACTCAAGTGTCAGCGGACTTACTGCTGTAGCCTTCTCTTTGTTCTTCTTGCCATAGAAAACGAGGACATATCCACGATGGCGCAAGGTGAGATATTTCGGGTCATTAAGCTTGCCTAGATAGTACGCCTTTTCAAAACCTTTTTCGTCCTTCACCCTCTCAAGCATCTTATCAAATGTAGAGTACATATAAAACTCACCCGCATCCTTGCCAGGCATCTCGATGCCAAGGTCGTGAATCCACATCCATGCCAAACTGTCAGCTACAGTGCGTTGTGAAGATAGCGGGTCGGCAACGGAAGCTATCGTGGGAATGGAGAGTCCCATCACAATATCATTCACTCCATCGCCATTCAAGTCGGCAACAGTAATCATTGGTTGGCAACCTGGCAATGCCTTTGTTCCGTCAGCAGTAGTAAAAAGAGGCACTGGACGTTCAAAGCGCAGTCCGAGATTTGTTTTCACTCCACGGTAGAACTGTACGGCATGATGTCCTTCTTTGGAATATTCATTGGTTACGAGAAGATCAAGCACTCCGTCCTGATCCCAATCCACGGGAGTCATATAAGTCTTGATGTATTTGGGCTGCGAGCCTTCCTCCATTGTCTCGTCGCTACCAGTGGTGAGGATAGTATTGTCGGTGAAACGCAGATACTTTCTCAAGCCAAACTTAGGTTTTTCCTTTGTCCCTTCGTTAATTGCAACACGCAATCCTGCCGTTCCTCCCACAAAGAGGTCGAGAAGCCCATCGCCATTATAGTCGCCGAATCCTGCCGAGGTATAGTTCCAATAGTTGTTTGATTCGGGCGAGGTGTTGTCCATACTGCGGTATGGAGGGTCTTTATATCCTTCCTGCTCAACATATTGCAAGGGCAAGAATCCCTTGTCGCCACTTTGCCATAGCCCTACCCTTCCGGGGTTGTATTCACCAGAAAGCATGTCGATGCGTCCGTCGCCTGTGATGTCAACCATACGAGGATGCATACCAATACAGCACCATTGCTTGCTGCTTATAGTGTCGCCCTTGGTGTCCAAGGCATAGAAATACTTGCCAGTGAAATGAGGTTTTTTCTTTGAGCCATCGTTTATATACACTTTCACGTTGTTTTCGCGGTCGCCAGTGGAGAACTCGCCAAGCAGAAGGTCGGGCAGTCCATCGCCGTTCCAGTCATAGATGGCGGGATAGCACAGTCCATGCTTGCCCGTGCGGATCTCCATCTCAGAGCCATCCAGACGAACAGGTTGCGAGAGCACTGGTGCACCGGGTATGTCGGTCATCTTCAATGTCTTCAACTCGGGAAATCCCTTAGTGGGATAGGCATCATCCTTAGGATTGTCCTTAGGATATTGAGCGTTGGCACTCACCGCCGTGAGCGCCAACGCAATGCATAAATACAAATAACTATCAATATGCATAATTCAAAGAGAGAGAAAATTTTGTGTTCTTTACAAACCTTTTATGTATATATCACTAATTTTGCCAATGTTCCATCCTTCTGTTGTAGAAGAATCGTAAGTGGATACGCGAGTCACATTACCCGTCATCGAATCGAGATGCAAGGCATAGAGATGCGAGTTCGCGCCGTCCCATGTAGCCACCACGAGCACCTCGTCGGTATTGTGTGTTTTGACTCCTGCAAATCGCAGCATCTTCATCATGGTCACCTCACCACTGACAGGAAGAGCAGAACCGTCAACCATACAAAGGGTCTGGGCTGGAGACAATGCCATACCGTCAAGACCATAATGATAAATGGCAGAAGGAGTGGCATAATAATACATGTTCTGAGTAGAACCAAAGTCAAAAACGATGGCATCATTCACCGATGTCAATTGGCTCATATCGATGGTAGCCACTGGGAAATTCTGTATACCCGACATACCAGCAGCCTCAGCCTTAGTATTAATGTCAACGAAGAAGTACTTACTTGCAAATGACGGATGTCCTGCGTCACCCTTCATCACACCGACAGTGTGAGTGCGCTGGTCGGTAAACAGTTTCACTGCATCTGCCTTCATATCACCTGGATTGAAAGGCACGACATCCGTACCGGTATCAAGCAATTTGGTGTCCATCGGAGCATTGTTGAACATTCCGTTGGAGTGTGCCACAAAGCCCTTTCTGGTTTTGTCACCATTCACACTATTGGCATAGAAGAGTCGCTGGATGCCATTTGACGAGACATCGCAAACCAACGGGGCAAACGTAAAGCAATTGCCGTTGCACTCAGTTTCGGGGGTATATGTAGCAAAGAGATACTGCGACTGCTGTGTGGGATTATAGATAAAGACATCATCACCATCAAAGGCAAAGCCGTTGGAGCCATCATGGAAATACCCCTTTGGATCTCCGGCATTAACCTTGCGGTCTCCCTGCAGATAGAACACAGCATTCCAGTCGCCATAGAGCGAAAGGTCGTTGCGGTTGAGCCAAACCGTGTTCTCAGTTGTCTGAATAAAGATGCGACAATTATTCTTTACGTCTTCACTAAGCCAACCAATCGAAGACGGAACACTCTGTACAATTGTTTTACCAACACCGGCAATCTTTGCCCCATTGATAGACGAATACAACGCGTTTGTCACTTCGGGCTTTTCGGGGATGGAGTTTGCAGCTGGCATGAACTCTTCTGCCATAAGAATACCCACGTCACTGCTTCCGCCATCAGAATAGAGTATCATTAATCCCGACAGTCCCTGAATAGTAAGAGTGAATCCTGCGGCTGAATAGAAGTCACGACCTGTGCTCTTCTGGTGCGCCCTAAGACGGCACTTATAGCTCTTGTTGAGAGATGTTATATTTGAATCGAGCTTACACGTATAGTTAAGTGTCTTGCCCTGTTTGTCCATATCTACAAGTGAGGCATAAAAGGAGCGTCCTTTATCATTATACCGACTACCCTGAACCTCCCAGCAATATTCGAGGTCAGACTCCGGTATGTTGGTAGTAATCTGCGGATCTATCGTTATCGTCTGTCCGAGTCCACCGCTATAAGCCGTTTCGGGTATTACGATGAGCACGTCAGGCATGACAGAATCAAAGTCATTGCCGTCCTGGTCATCATAGCATGAAGTGAATAATGTCAATGACATCAACACTGTGATAATATAAAAAATATTTCTTTTCATAACCGATTGTGTTTAATACGATTAATACTCCCAGAAATCAAATACAGGCTGTTCTCCCGGTTTGTTGGGGTCATCATCGGGATAGCGTATGTCATTCTGCTTGACATAGTCGTTGAGCAGGAATATCCAGTACTGCAACTGCACGTCGCTTGACGACCAATAGCTGGTGATGCTACGTGGATCGTTGGTGCTACCAGTGACCTTTACGAATATCTCCATCTTCAACTGGGTGAAATAACCAAGATTGAATTCACATTGGCGATCCCACCAGTCGGGACGCAAATAACCATTGTGCAGACAGAGTGTCATCTTCTGATTAGAAGCGAGTCCCGGCTCGAAGTCTGCCGATGGCAATACCCTGAATGAGATTGAGTCATACACCTCATCTATATGCTTGCTGTTGATTATGTTGACATACATGGTGTCAACAAGACGGCCCGCACGAATCTTCACAGGATTCTGCACCTCAAACTTAGTACGACTGTCCTTTGGCTGAGATACCACCTCAACGTTTACTATGCGGTCTTGGTCAGCTACCTCAGATGCTATACTCAATGGTATGGCAGCAACAAGCGTTCCGCCTTCTGGGACATCAGGCTGCTGGATATTACTGAAATCCACGATAGTATCGGTGAACCACACATACTTAGAGCTCCATCCGTCTATCTCACTGTCGCCACAAGCGATAACTGTAGTTGCCGCTATGGCTATAAGGAAAAAATAATATATCTTTCTCATAATTCTTTATTAAAAAAAATTCTTCCTTCATTTATTTATCCCTGCCTCCATAGACGTTCTCGTCATCTGGTATAGGCATTGTAAAGAGAGAAGGCTCGGCAGTGAACATCTCGTATGCAGACGAACTGTTGATAGTCTCGTTGCGGCGTTTCTTATAATAGAACATCTGTCCCTCGGCGATAAACTCCTTGCGATATTCCATCTCAATCTCGTGCTGCAACTCCTCCTTCGACGAGCATGTAAGAGGGAATGCAGCGAGTCCACGATTCTGACGCACTACCTCAAGATAACCAATTGCCGTATCAAGATTAGGCTCACATTCTGCGGCAATGTAATACATCTCTGTCATACGGATAAGAGGCAGACGATTAGCCGACCAAGGAGAATATTTATTCTGATAGTCATTATCCTTGTAGTACTTGGTGCTAATCTTAAACTCAGTGCCATAATAAGAATATGTGGTATTAAGATAGGCATAACGAGGATCCATAGAACGTGTTGTCTCGTCGAAACAGTCGGTATTGATACCCAAGATATTACCATACTGACCAGAGAAAGCCTTTTCGCCTTCAATCATAATACCGTCCATACGGTCGGGAAGGTCATTGATGTTAAGTGCAAAAATCTGCTCAGTGGAGAAAGTACGGTCACGACTGACGTATTCACTCGTACTTGCAACATTCGATACAAGTTCTGGGGCAACCCATGGGAACTTATCAGCCTGTGCGTCGATAATTTCCTTGGCACAGGCAAGCGCATTCTGCTGGTCGCCCATCCACATATACACCCTCGCCATTGTGGCTACAACGGCATAGTAGTTAAAGTGGAATCGACGGTTGTGCCAATCCTTGATGTTGTATTTCACACGATAGGTGGCATTTCCAGTAGGCGCACTGCAAACATACTTAGAGGCGGTAGCCCCTGTCACCATCGGGTCATACTTCAGCAGTTCCTTGGCAGCCTTGAGGTCTTCGAGGATGGCATTGGCGCACTGCTTCACAGTTAGCATGGGATAAACCTCAGATGTGAGGGTAGCCACATAAGGGATAGCTTTTGCGTCTGGATTGACTGTGCCAGCCTCGCCGAAAAGGCGAAGGAGGTCGAAATGCAGGAATGCACGCAGTCCGAGAGCCTCACCCTTGAATATCTCATAGTCATTGCCACTGAATACACCCTTGGCATCATCTATGTCACTGAGGATTGAGTTGACATTGGCGATAGTGTTATACTGCTTGTTCCATACGTTGTCAACAAAGTTGTTGCGGAGCGACTCATTGAAATACTGTGCGTCGGGATGGAAACTGAAACTCATATAGCTCGTGTTGTCACCAAACATGGCAGTGGCACCGCCACCCATGAGTTCCACGGCATACCATGTCATATTCTTGCCATAGAGATTGTCGTCGGTCATATTGACATACACACCTGCCATGGCATCGGCAAATCCGTCTTCATTCTTGAACATTGCCCCCTTGTCAACCTCGGTAGAAGGCTCAACGTCGAGCCATTCGTTGCACGATGTCAACGTAATCGAAGCAATGGCGAATAATATATATTTATTTATCTTCATTGTCTTATAACTCTTAATTCTTAACTCATAATTTAGAATGTTGCGTTCACAGCGAGCGAGAAGTTGCGTGCGTATGGATAGCTTGTTCCGCGCTCAATCTTAATACTTGAGAGACGGAGTAGGTCGTTGGCGATGAACGACACCTTAAGATGCTGCAAACCAACAGACTTCAACCACGGCATACGATAGAAATCGTAGCCAATATTAAGCGACGAGAGATAAAGCTCGTTGTCGCGCTGAACAAAGCGGGATGTCGGCTTTGTGAGGTTAGGGAGATCTGTGGGACGCTGAAGCATGTCAATTCCCTTATATAGGCTATGGTCGCCTGGATTCACCCAAGTCTCACTGACACGCTTGTCGAGGTTGCCGAAACCTGTCACATTCTCCACTCGGTCGATGAGTGTAGAGTTGTAGAGGTCGCCTCCGATACGGTATGATGCAGTGGCAGTGAGAGTCCAACCCTTATATCCGGCACTGATACCAAGCGAACCACGCAGTTTGGCCTCGGTGTCGCCAATGATTACCTGATCCTCGCTTCTCCAAGTATAGGTGAGGTTACCATCCTTGTCGAGGAACATCTCCTTTCCTGTAGCAGGGTCGATACCAAGCGAGCGGACACCCCAAATGGCTGTCATCGAACAACCTTCGAAATAACGCGTTGCCGGACGGGTTGTAGTAAGGCGATAGTTGGCAAGGTCTTCATCTGTTGGTGCCGTGGGCTGGTTGTTTGGATCTCCCTGTTCAAAGTTCTTGTCAGCATCGTCGTTGCTCTTCTTGAAAATGTCGTAGATCTTCTTTATCTCGTTCTTGTTGCGTGTGGCAGATGCAGTGAAGGTCAACCAACCACGATTCTTGTTATCGCGCCAAGGGGTTACACTCAATGCAACTTCAAATCCTTTATTCTGTATCTCACCCATATTCTCCTTGTAGGTCTGAAAACCTGTTGAGCCAGGAAGAGTGATGTCGGTGAGCATGTTGTCGGTGTTCTGCACGTAGTATTCCGCACGCAGGGTGAGCCACTGACCGAGAGCCACGTCAAGACCGATGTTATGGTCGAGCACCTTCTGCCATTTCAGTGATGTATTGGGCAGTCCCATGAGCGATGCACCCATTCGTCCGTCATAGAAATAGCCTGAATATACATACTTAGCTCGCGCCTGATAGGGGTTGAAGTTCTGTGTACCCGTATATCCCAATGAGTAGCGGAGTTTGAGCAGTTTGACAAATGAGTCCTCGCCAAACCACTTCTCCTTGTGGATATTCCATCCGGCACCTGCCGACCAGAATCCTCCCCAATGGTTGTCGCTTCCATAAACCGAAGAACCTGTGGCACGATAAGAGAAGTCAACAAGGTAGCGGTCGGCGTATGAGTAGTTGAACGCACCTACGAATCCCACCTCACGAGTCTTTGAGTCACTGCCCGAAGGATGACTGTCGTGGAAATAGGATGTAGCCATTGATATATTGTCCATGTTGTCATTTCCGAAACCTTCGGCGATAACAGTGCTCGACTCATAATTGGTGGTCTGAAGGTTCCATGTTCCATTGAGGAAGATGGCATGCTCGCCAAACATCTTGTTGTAGCTAAGTCCTGCCTGAGCCGAAATGCTCTCGCTGCTGCCGTCAACCTTAGTATAGCGTCCCTTACGGTCGCTCATGCCGTTTGTGTCATATTCGGCAAACATGGTGTGACTGGCGGGATAGAATATGTCGCCACAGTTCTCGGTGCGACTATATGAGAAACGTCCTGTAAAGCGGAAGTTGTCGTTGATATGCCAGTCCATCTCAAAGTTGTCGGTGAAGGTGGTGTAGCCTGTCTCATCCTTTGTGTTGAGTTGGGCATTATAAAGAGGATTATATACAGGATACGTTTTTCCTGCACACTGATAACCAAGAATCTGCTTCACGTTGCCGTCGGCATCGTAAGGGGCAAAATAGGGTTCAAGGCCGATATAGTCGGAGAAAGAACCGTAGGGTGAGTTCTTCGACTTATTGCGCGAGTAGTCCATCTGGTTGCGGAACACCATATTCTTATATGTATAAGAGAGGGTGGAGTTGATGTTGAGCGTATTACGACTCGACCCCTTCATAACTCCCGAGATATTGTTGTAGGATGCACCCACGATATAGCGTATCTTGGAGTCGCCGCCTTCGAGCTGTACAGTGTGCTTCTGACCAACTCCTGTATGCAGAGGCTTTGACAACCAATAGGTGTCAACACCCGAGGCAATGGCGTCATATACCGACTTATACAGTTCGTCGGCTGCCTGTGGATCGCTCATTGCCTGCCAGTTGTCGTATTTGCGGTGAGCCACTTCCCAATCAAACTTCTCCTTAGCATTCATCATGTTGTAGCCTGTGAGGTCGGGAGCCTCGATGTTGAGGTTTCCGTTGTATGTGATACGCATCTCGCCACTCTTTGGGCGAACTGTCTGGATGACAACAACTCCATTACCTGCCTTTGAACCATAGATTGCCTTTGCCGCAGCATCCTTGAGGATGGTGACACTCTGTATGCGGTTCATGTCGAGGTCGTAAATCTTTTCAAGAGTTGTCTCGAATCCATCGAGGATAAAGAGCGGTTGGTTCTGGTTACCCTCATAGTCACCCTGGATATTGAATGATGTCTCTCCACGCAATTTGATGTTAGGCATCGAGTTGGGGTCGCTACCCATCTCAAGGTTCTCGGTAATCTGGAATGTAGGGTCGAGATTCTTGAGGCTGCTGAGAATGTTCTGATTGCCCACTTCGAGCAGTTCATCCTTGTTGAACGTCACCGACGAACCAGTAAAACTGTCCTTGCGACGCTCGAACATACCTGTCACTACCACTTCCTGTAAGTTGTTATCCTCGCGCAGGGAGATATACACGCGTCCCTTATTGGCATCCTTGCCATCGAAGGTGCGGGTGACGGTCTTCATACCGACATACGATACTACGATAGTTGACTTGACACCACTCGGGAGGTCAATTGAGAACAAACCGTTGTTGTCAGCAACAAGCTGGATGTCGGTTCCCTGAAGAGCGATTGTTGCACCAGGAAGCGGTCCTTGCTCGGTATCCATCACCTGTCCGTGCAACTTATACGTCTTCTGACGCTGTGCCGGCTTGCGGTTTTCCACTTTCTCCTTCAGGAGCACCGATACGTATTTACCCTCGATAGTATAAACGAAGGGTTTGTTGGCAAACACCTTGTCGAGGGCATCCTGAATATTTCCTGCCTCGATAGGTCCTTCCACTGTAAATGGCTTCACGTCGTCGTAGGTGAAAAGAATCTGATAGCCAGAAGCCTTCTGCAGTTTCTTCAGCACGTCCGACATCGGAGCACTCTTAAACTCAATCCTGATTGACTTGCCTTTCTGCGCATAAGCATCCGTGGGGATGCTCATCAGGCATACTGCAATCAACAGGAATGTTGACAGTAGTTTTTCTCTCATAACATTACTGCTTTTTTTGTGTTAATTAAATATGTTGTTTATCTCTGTTTCAAGTTCTTCGCCGAATAGATTCCTTCCGATTATCATACCATTGCGGTCGATAAGGAAATTCTGAGTGATATGGTCGATGGCATGTTCCTTAAGCCAAGGACAGTCGAAACTCTTGAAGTCGGTGACGAAATGCCAGCGCAAACCCATATTAGCTGGTGCCTTCATAACTCCCACAATATCCTTACTAAGCGAGTAGTCAACCATTTCAAGTCCTTTGCCGGCATATTTGTCGTAAAGACGCTTGCGCAACCGCAAGTCGGAATCATAGTCTTGAACACCATAATTAGACAGGGTAAGCAAAACATATTTCCCCTTCATCGAGGCAATGTCGATAGTTTTGCCATACAGGTCGTTCATTGAGAACGGCGGCATTGGATGTCCTGGCTCAAGTACCTCATCCTTCTCGCGCAGTTCACAAAATGTCTTCCATTGCTTCCCCTTGAATGCCCCGGGTGTGAGCATATTGGCATATTCCATGTATTTCTTAAACGGTGTCTTGTCCATAACCCTCATATTATATATATGGTTAAGGGCGATATAGCTTGACGGATTTTTCTTCAGGAACGATACAAATGCACTATCGTTCTTCGCATTATAAACAGTCTCGACAATCTTCATTATCGAATCGGCTTTAGCCACGTCTTTCATCTGTTCCTTCAACAAAAGACCATATTCCCATACAGGTTCAAGCGTGCGCCGATATTCATCGTATTCATCTTGTGTCTTCGACCCTTTAATCACAGGCATGTCATTGACTGTGGTGAAGTCGATGTTGTCGTTGCCCATCCAAAAGAAGCAACGCCAGTTGTTGTTTGAATGATACATATATACGTATGACGGAGCCTCCAATGGGGTGCTGCTCTCCAAAGTGAAGCAGTTGTTTTCCACTTTGGCTGAGTCTTTTTTTTCGTGGGATAACTCAAGGTACATTGTGCCGTCGGGGAGGTCGGGCACATGACCATAAATCTTGTATTGTGCATGGATGCCAGTAAATACCGACATTACAAAAAGAGACAGAAGAAAATATTTTCTCATAATAGATATATATATGTAAGATTAATGATTATTCAGATATTCAACTATGGTCTCTCGTATTTTGCTTCCGCGCAGTTTCTTGGCGACAATCACTCCATTGCCGTCAACAAGGAAGATGGCAGGAATGCCGTTGAGGTTATACCATTTGTAGAGTCCGTCCTTC